>CAZMVD010000011.1:0-61832 GCA_964569425.1 uncultured Phycisphaeraceae bacterium | reverse complement strand
CCGTGCACGCCTTCGCGGCGGAGGGCTGGATTGTGGGCGCGCGGGTGGTCAATCAGGCGAGCGCGGCGGCGGGCATCGACAACAGCAACACCTGTGTCATCGCCCTGGCGCACGCCGGCGGCACGGTGGCGACGAAGACCTACAACGCCACCGCCACTTTCCCGGGGGCCAACGCCGCCGACAGCCTGGGTGCGATCGCGAACGGGCGCGTGGCGGTTGGAGACGTGCTCACGCTCGCGGTCACCAACGGCACCACCGCCGACCCGGGGCCGTTCCTTGTTGAAGTTGATTATGTGTGAGAGTGCCGGGGCTTTGTCGTCGCGGAGTTTCTTTTTTGATTTGTGAGAATTGCCAATTGTCAAATGCCAATTGGCCTGGCGTATCTGGCCGTCCGGCCAGCGATAAGCGCCTCGATGACGATCAATACACGGCAATCGGCAATCGACAATCGGCAATTGGCAATTGGCAATCCACCATCGGCAATTGATTTTCGATCACGCTTCTGTTTCCCATTGACCTTCTATGGAGGATGTCGTCCATGGCCATCATCAACACCGGACTGCTTACCAAGGGGCTGCGGAGCGAGTTTTTCGCCCGCTTCGAGGCCGCCACCACCCATTACCAGAACCTCAGCACGCGCATCCCCTCCCACAGCGACAGTGAAACCTATCGCTGGCTCGGCGCGCTGCCGCGGATGCGCGAGTGGGGCACCGGGCGCGTGGCGCGTGGGCTGGGAACGGAGAGTTACTCCGTCGAGAACCTCAAGTATGAATCCACGCTGGAGGTGGACCGCGACGAGATCTCGGACGACAAGACGGGCCAGATCCGCATTCGCGTTGCCGAGCTTGCCGAACGCGCCGCCACGCACAAGGACTTTCTCATCGCGCAATTGCTGATTCAGGGTGAGAGCGCCGGCTTTCACAGCTATGACGGCGTGCCATTTTTCAACGGGGCCCACGAATCCGGCGGTTCCGGCGCGCAGGACAACAACCTCACGTTCGACGCCGCCGAGGCCGACGAGCCCACGGCGGACGAGTTCAAGGGCGCCCTCAAGCAGGCGCTCGCGGCGTTGATGGGCTTCAAGGACGATCAGGGGGAGCCGATGGCGGTCTCGGCCACGGGCCTGGTCGGCGTGGTGCCGACGACGATGTTCCTGACCGCGCTCGAGGCGGTGAATGCGACCATGGTGGCGGGCACGTCCAACGTCCTGGCGGGGGCGGCGCGGATCATCGCTCTCCCCTGGCTCACCGACGAGAGCAAGTGGTACCTGCTGAAGACCGACGGCATTCTGCGGCCGTTCATTTTCCAAGACCGCGAACCGGTCGAGTTCACCGCGCTGACCGAGGAGAGTGACGAGGGCTTTCGGCGGGAGAAGTTTCTTTACGGCGTTCGCGCGCGGTACCGCATGGCCTACGGCTACTGGCAGTACGCGGTGCGCACGGACTTTGTGTCGGGAACATGAAATAGGAATGGCGAATGCAGAATAGCGAATGGATCATGAGGCGAATTTGGGTTTTCCCGGGCGAACCGCAACGGCTCAAAGGGCCAACGGTCAATCCACAATCCGAGGTTCGGAATCCGCAATCCGCAGTCCGGGATCCGCCAACTGTCCTCATACGCCACTCTTGCTTCGCCATTCGGCATTCACTTGCTATTCCCCATTCTTAATTCCCATAGGGAGTTTTTCCCATGCCTTACATCACTTCCGACCTCCTCGAACAGCGACTCGGCGCTGCGGCGCTGGTTCAGCTTGCGGACGACGACGGCGATGGCGCGGCGGATGTCGCCGTGATCGAGGAGGCCATCGCCGCTGCCGAAGGCGAGGTCGATAGCTACCTGGCGGCGCGCTACGCGGTTCCGGTGGACCTGTCGGCGTATCCGCAGGCGGCGGGCGTGCTGCGCGGCTTCGTGCTTGATCTGGCAGAGTATCGCTTGCGCGCGCGGCGTCCGCCGATCCCCGAGTCGGCCGTCCGCCGCCGCGCTGAGGCGGTGGCGTGGCTGAGGCACGTCGCGGGCGCCGCCGTCGATCTGCCCGCGGTGGGCGCGCCGCCGGGTCGGGTCCGCGGGCGCGCCGCCGCGACCACGGGCCACCGGCGCGTACTCTCGCACGACGAACTGGCCGACTTCTGAGCGGTACAGCGCTCGTAGAGTGGCACGTTCTTGGCACTTCAAATGCGGCACCGGCGGCCATCCGGGGCGCTTGCGCATGCTGAAGCCTGCGGCGTGCCTCGATCGTAAGACAACTTTACTGACCGGGATACTCGATCATGCCCACCCCCGACCGCACCACGCTGCGCGCCGCCGTGGAGGCCCTCACCGGCCACCTGCGCACGTCACTCACGGCCGAGCCTCCCACGGCGGCGCGGCCCCTGCGGCTGGTGGTTGGCGGCGCTGCGGGCGTCGACGAGCATCCGCGGCCTTTTCTTTCGCTCGCCCTGACGCGGGTGCGCCCGGTGACCGCTTCCGACGGGGACCGCCTGTTTGCCGCCACGATGGTTTTCCGCCTGGTTACCGACGTGACAACGAGTGACACGCTTGCGGCACTGCTGGACGCGCCTGCGGCGGTGGAGGACGCCTTCGACGCCCTGGTCGACGACGGGCTGCTGGAAGGCGCCGAGGGCTTCGACGAGCGCGAATGGTCCTTCGAGTATCCGCGCGCCACGGCCGGCGCTCGCGTCGCCGTGGCGATCGCCACGCAGACGTTTGTCGTCAGGGTGCAACGCGCATTCAACCGCACGCCCGCTCCCTGACGCGGCGCGGGGCGGGCCGGGCAAGGCTGAATACGACGGGGAAACGCATGATGATCCGGCTTCTGGCGATACGATCGGCCGCGACCCGGCTTCGCGCCGCCCCCTTCACCGAAACGCCGATTCCCGGCGCTCACAGCCTCATCTATCGCCCGGGCGTGGAGGCGCTGCCGTTGGCGGGGGACGACGCGACGGCCGGGCCGCGCGGCACTTTCGCCCGCGGACTGCACCGCGTTTCGGGCGTGCTTTTTCTGCACGACGGTGCCGCGGCCGAGTTGCTGCTGAGCACTACCGACGAACTTGACCTGGTCATCGGCTACCGCACCGGTCACGAGCGGCGTGTGCGTACGTTTCGCGATGTGGTTTTTGTGGGCGATGCCACGGTCACGATTCCCGCGCGTGACACGGGCCTGCCGGAACTGGTCGGCGTGCCTTTTCGCCTTCAGATTCCCGAAGGGAGCACGCTGGCCGATCACGTGGAAGACGAAGTCGATGCGTAACCGGCGCCGCGCGGGGCGAAGACCCACCGCTCGATTGAGGCAACTCTGGAGTAACTCAAAGTGACCGATTTTGAGAAACGACCGGCGTTTGCCCGCCCGGAGGGCGCACGATCGTTGCCGGCGGCTTCAGCCGCCGGTGGGATCCCTTGGAAATCCCCGCCCGGAGGGTGGACGAAGGCTCCGTTCGCCCTCCGGGCGGGAAGTACCATGAAAAAACGGTTCCAGGGACTCCAAGTCCCTGGCAACGATCGTGCGCCCTTCGGGCGAAGACCGATGGCCCACACCGAAAACCGGTCACTTTGAGGAGTAACCGACCATGGCCCTGGATACGGTAAGTGTCATGGAGGCGGCACAGAGCGCCATCGCCACGCAGGATGCGGAACTGGCCGCGGTACGAGCGCGCCAGCCGTTGCTGGTGATCTGTCGCACGGCCAGCGGCGGTGGCGATCTCGATGAATCCTTCGCCCTGGACCGCCCGTTCCGCCTCGTGTTTCTGCGGTGTCATTTTGCGGGGGCCGCGGGGCGCAACCCGCTGACGCTGGCGCTCGATTCCGCCGCGGGTGCCGCGTTCGACGTGCGGCTTTTCACCGTCACGCGCGCGGGCGTGGGCGCTGATGTGAACCTGCGCATTTCCGCCGCTGAGAGCGCCGAGCCGTCGCCCTGGACGTTTCAAACCGGCGACGCCCTGCGCGTGCAATGGACCAACCCCAGTCCCGGAAGCCTGACCTGGGGGCTGGAGGTGGGGATGGCGGTGGCATCATAATGCAAACGTCCGAATGACGAATGACGAGTCAAGAATGTCGAATGATCAAAGAATCAGCGCGTGACGCCGCGGGCACCAGGTTGATACCGGCGACACTCGCATCGATTCCTGATGTCCAATTTGCACGTGGAAGCCCACAATTGCCTGCCTTTCGCCATTCTTGATTCGCCATTCTGCATTCCTTATGGGAGTCTGTTATGCCCCTCACCCACACTTCCGACAGTCTGGTCACGCGCAACCTGACGGTGGAAGACCTGCTGGCCCTTGCGGCGGATACGCCGCTGGAACTCCGGGAGATGGCCGCTCCCGCTACGCCGCCCGCGGGAGCGCTGCTGGTGTATGCCAAATCCGACGGCAAGGTGTACGCCAAGAACGACGCCGGCACCGAATATGACCTCACCGGCGGTGGGGGCGGCGCGTCGTTGCCGGTCAGTGATGCCACAGCAATCGTCAAGGGCTCGGCCGACGACACCAAGCAGGTTCGCCTCGAGGTGGACGGCCTTTCCACCGGCACTACCCGCGTGCTCACCGTGCCTGACAGCGACCTGACACTCGTCGGCGCCGATCTCGCCCAGACTCTGTCCAACAAGACCCTCACCACGCCGAGCATCGCCAGCTTCGCCAACGCGCAGCACAACCACGAGGACGCCGCGGGCGGCGGGGCGCTGAGCCGCGCGGCCGTGGTGCAGGGCGGACCGCTATGGCCGCACGGAGCCATCCCCGACACCTCGGGCGACGTGTACCCCCACGTCCACGTTTCCGGCAGTGCCTACCGGGCGGGGCTGGGCGTCGCCGCGAGCCTGGCGAGTGACAGAACGTGGCACCTGGAATTCGCGCTGCCGCCGGTGCTGCCCGCGGGCACGTGCAAGCTGGTGCTCCGCGCGGTGGCCGACGCGACCACCGGCGCCGCCAAGGTGAACCCGAAGTGGGTTTGCGTGGCCGACGGGGAAGATCCCTTCGCGGCGGCGCGGAACGCCGAGGGCACCACGACGCTCACCTGGTCGGGCGGCGACGCGGACAAGATCAAGGAAGTCAAAGTCGCCCTCGACGCCGACACCCCCGTGGGCGGCGAGACGCTGGTCATGGACCTGGTGTTCGAGACATCGGGCTGGACGCTGGCCGCGGTCTCCACGTGGCAGGCGCTGGTGATTTGGGAGTGAGGGGGATTGCCGATTGTGGATTGCGGATTGCGGATTAGCAATCGGCCATTTGTGGATAGGTCACCTACGATGGCAATGTTGTTCGATAGCAACGCTCGCTTTGTGCAGTACAATGCGGCCGCGATTGATCAGCTCGACGCGATGACGCTCGTTTGCGTGTACCGCGCGGCGTCGGTGTCCGGCGGGCCGTTTACGCTGGTCTCCAAGGACTTTGACGGCAGCAACGCGCAGTTCAACGCCTTTCGCCCGCAGCTTACCCCCGGCCCGGACGACTGGGCGTTTTTTCACCGCCGCGCTACCACCAACACCTTCGTCCGTTCCGGCGGCAACATCATTCAGGCGAACCGCTGGGAGTGGGTCGCGTTTCTGGATTCCGACGGCGTGGCGCCGAAGATTTTCCACGGCTCGCTTGCTGCGCGCCCGGTCGAGCCCACCTACAATCTTCAGATCACCGGCGGGGGCGCGCCCACCGACGATTCGGGCAGGAACATGCAGCTCGGGCGGGACGTACTTTCAGGAACCCAGACCATCAACTCGCGTATCGCGTTTCTGGGCATCGCCAACCGCCGCATGGCCGACGCCGAAGTGCTCACCCACTGGCCCAAGCCACGCATTGCCCCCGGCGCCGGTTGGGTCCTCTTCGTCTATCCCGGCCTGCACGGCGCCGCCGGGGCGGTGGACCTTTCCGGCCGGGCGGTCAACGGGAGTGTGAACGGTTCGCCCGCCCTCGCTGCGAATCCGCCATGGGCCGCGCCGTTGCTGATGGAATGAAATTTGGCGAATCAGGATTGGCGCGTCAGGAATGTCGAATGGCGAATCAAGAATGGCGAATGAAAGAAGAGCCCCGAAACCATGCAGATGTGAGGCGATTTCGGATTGCGGATCGCGGATTGCGGAATAAACGCCAAAACGCGCAAGGTTGAAACGCCGAAAGTGGGGGGGCAGAGAGGGGTCAGGTATTGCCGATTGCCCAATGCCGGTTGGTGGTTTCGGTATTGCGACGTTTCAGCGCTCGCTCGCCTCTCGCCCCACCCCTCTCGCCTTCCGCATTCACTTCGTGGCTATGTGGCCAGACGGCTTTCGGCCCATTCGACATTCTTGATGCGCCATTCGCCATTCATCAGTCGTTCAGCGCATTCACCACCGTCGTATTGATCACCGAGGTCAGGAACGAGGTGAAGCTGGTGCGTGCGGCGTCTGCGACGAAGCTCATGGTGCACCCCGAGGAAAGAACAGCGCAAACCACCAGCCAGGGCAGCAACCTAAGCGGCGTTTTCGAGAAAGTCATGGTATTATCCTCGCCGGGCGGAATCGCTGCCTCTCGCGCGGCCGTGCGGAACGGTGGCACCGGCATCAGCGCAGAAGCAGGTCCGCCATGGATTATCGGAAGGTGCCGACCGGCAGTTGAGTTGGGCGCGGCGCACCGTGGTGCACGACCGGGCGGCGGAAGGGAACGCCACTTCGTATGACCGCGGAAAACATGGGCGGCATCGTACTTTGCGGCGGGCGGGGGCGGCGGATGGGGCAGGACAAGGCGTCTCTGCCCATCGGTCCGGAATCCCTGCTTGCCCGCGTCGCGCGCATCGTGGGCGAGGTCGTTTCCCCTGTGGTTGCCGCGGCCCGGGCCGATCAGACCCTGCCGCCGTTGCCCGCCGAGGTGCTTGTCGCACGCGACGCGTTTGCCGACGCCGGGCCGCTGGCGGGGCTGGCGGCGGGCCTGAGCGCCCTTGCGGCGCACCGGTCCGCGGCGTTCGTGTGCACGTGCGATCACCCGCTGATCGGCGCGGCGTTCATCCGCCGTGTCATCGAGCTGTCACCCGCGGACGGACCCGCGGTGGTGGAACAGGCGGGCCGGCTTTTTCCGTTGCTCGGCGTGTATCCCGTGGCTGTGGTGCCGCTTGTCATTCAGCGCATCGAGCGCGGCGAACTACGCGTGCGCGACTTCGCCGCCGCCATCAACGCCACGCGGATCGACGCCGCGCTGCTGCGCGACGCCGATCCGCATCTTGAGGCCCTTCGGAATATCAACGATCCGCAGGACTACGAAGCCATGCTGCGCGATGCCGGAATCACTCGCAGCCCCTAGCGGCGCTCTGGAGCAGCTAACGTTCGAGCATAGCGGCCGACCCCCCTCAAGCCCCCCTTGGCAAGGGGGGAAGGACGCCACGCCTGTCTGTTAAACGCTCTAGAGCGCTGGGGGTAAGGGTATTCAACCCGCGATAGCACCGTTTGGAAACCGGTGCCCCACCTTTCGCAATCCCTGAATCTGAACTCCCCCCTTACGGCTTGCGCTTGGGGAGCTTCGGAAAACCACCCTTCTTCTCCGGCTTTTCTTCCGCCTTCGGCGCATCGCCCTTGCCCTGCTGATCGCCATGATCGTGGCCGTCGCCGTGATCGTGCCCGGCGTGGTCATCGTCGCCGTGCTGCTCCGGATAAGTGTGCTGGTTCTGGGTCATGTCGTACACCTGCACGCCGTCCGGCGCCTTGAACACGAAGCGGTCGGCGCTGATCGAGGGGTTGATCTTCACGTCGGTACTGACGGAGGTGAACACCGCCTTGCCGTTGGAATCCTTGCCCACGCTCTTGATGCTCAGCCCGTGGCTCTGGTCGAAGTAGGTCAGCATGGTTACGGCGGCGCCGGGCGAGGGCTTCTTGGCCTTCGCCTCGATCACCCAGGTGGACGCGCCGTTGACTTTTTCATCCGGCAGCAGGGCCAGGTCGTAATCGGTCTTCATGCGATCGAAGTACGCCTTGTCCAGTTGCATGGAGTAGCTCTTGTCCATGCGCGACTTCATGGCCGACTTGTTGCCTTCGGCCTCGGTCAGCGTCCAGATGAACTCGCCGTCGGCGATTACCGTCGTCTTGCTTTTGGTTTTCTGGGTTTGACCGCCCATGGTCTGGGTCATGTCGGCGGTCGAATCGGAGCGGAACATCCACTTGTCGCCGTCGCGCATGAACTCGGTGAACGAGTCGCCGTCGCTCTTCATGGACATGTCTGACGATTGAAAGTCCTGGTTGACGGTGGTTTTCATCGAGTAGCTGTTGTGCTTGCCGACCATGTCGGCGATTTTCTGAATGACGTCGTCGAGCTTGTCGGCCCGTGCGCCCGCGGGGAACGCAAACGCCATAGCGGTGACCACGAGAATCCGGCTGTGTCGAACCATGGAAAGTTCCTTTCGAAAAACAACGGTGACGAGTTCGCCTCCGGTGGATCGGCCGCGCGAGGATTCACCATGGACCCTGCTGATGCGGCCACCCCCAGTGAAAGCGGAATAACGACCCGCTATCCTCAGTTTTTTTCCCGTTTTGGCAAGGGCGGGGGGAAAAGAGAGGCCACAGGCAAAAGGCAGCAGATGAAACGCCAAAACGTCAAAACGTCGAAAAGTCAAGATCGGGGGCAGCAGATGAAACGTCAAAACGTCAAAACGTCGAAAAGTCAAGATCGGGGGCAGCAGGCAGCACGGAAGGCCGAAGGCGAGAGGCGGGAGGCGGGAGGCGATTGCGGATTGGGGATTGCGGAGGAAAAGTGAGAGGCGAAAGCGAGCCCGGTCTTGGGGGCCGTCTTCGACCTCGCACCGAGGCGCCGAGGGCGTTCCAGGGGGCGCCGTCACGGTGAACCGGCCGCCGACGAGCCGGCGGGTTCCTCCCAGGTGGCCTCCGGGCCGAAGAAGGAGAGGAGGGCGTCGTCGGATACGCGTGCGGTGCTGAGCCAGCCGATCACCACGGCCATGCCCATGCCCGGCGCCAGGGCGAAGGTGCACGTGCGTTTGCCCTCCAACACCGCGCCGAACCCGCGCTGCAGGTCGACCAGCAGCGGCGAATCGCCCGGTCCGAATCGGCGCAGCGTGACGCCCTTGCGCCACACGCGATGGCGCCGCCGCACCACGCCCCCCGGCACCACCCACCAGGAATGACCGGCGAATCCGGAGAGCAACGGCGCAACCAACAGCAGGGCGATGACTCCAATCCACTCCGGGCTCGTTGCCCACCGGTTTCTGGTGGCCATCCACGTCATGACCAGTGCAGCGAGGAAGAGAACCGCACCGATGGCAAGCCTCAAGGCATTCGCGAAAGACCAGAGAGTCTCCCGTGAGCGAGCCCACCGTGAGGGGGTGATGTACTCTTGATTGCCAGGCGCAGGAAAAGATGTCACCGTCTGGACGATCTGCCGCGCCCTTTCATTGCGTTCACCCAGGTCCATTGGTTCGAAGGTAACGACGTTTGACTTGGTCGGCCACTCACTCAATCTCGGCCCATTGACCAGAATTACCGATTCCTTGCCTGTCGCGCGTAATGCCGCGCACAAACGCCCCGCGAACGTGATCCAGGCCAGGAGCGCATATTCGATTCGACGCTGCGGCAATTCGACAATTCGATTCTTATTCCTGAACAGTACGTCCAGCTTGCGCCATCGTGCCCAACGCGGTTGAATGTACGCCAGCCAGAGAGCGCGGTCGAAACAGCAAACGACAAGTATTGAGCACGGGAAAAGCGATCCGAACAACAATAGTCGAACTGCCCCGGACCGCGGTCCAAATGACCTGGGCCACTCTCTGATCAGCTCGGCAATCAGATTCACTCCCACGATCCAAGTGAAGCCAAATGCCAGGGCCAACACAAATAGGGCAATGACTCCCCGGCGCCGCGCCGGTGCGTAGATGCGCCAGACCTTTACCGGTCGGTCCGATTGCTCTGTCCGTGGTTCAGCCATTCGGGCGGTATGGTCGCGGATTTTGTGCGCCGCGCCCAATCGGCTTTTGCGCCGCGGCCCCCGAGGTTCGCACAGGGCAAGCGTGCTTCTTGCGGCCCGATCAAGGGCAGCCGAGCAGTCGAACGACCACGTCATCGCGATCGGCAAACGCCTCGGCGGACATCGAATAGGCCGCGGCCAGCCGACCATTGGCGCCCCGGTGGATGGACAATGACTGGAAGAAGCTGCCGTCGAGTTCAAACACCGCGGCCTGCCCGAATGGTTGGCCGGTGGCATCGAACAGTTGAATGGACGCGGATTGTCCGCTGGTCACATCGTGCAGGGCCGTACCGAGGACCACGCCAAAATCGGGGATCGGCACCAAGTCCAGCTCGAGGATCGTCGTCGCGGCCCGACCGCTGAGGGGGGCCGCCAGGAATTCATTGCCGCGCGGGGTGCCGTTGCGATCAAAGTGGCGCATCATGACCGCCTGGCCCCCTGGGCGTATGGAATCCCAGGCGACGGCGAAGCCGCCACCCGGCAGCGCGGCCACGCGCGCATTGATTTCGTTATTGGTCTCGGCGTTGGACTGCTGGCTGACCTCGATGACGCTGCCGACCGGCCGGCCGTCGTTTTCGAACACGCGCGCCCGAATGCGTCTCGGATAGGGCGGGCCGATGCGGTCTTCGTCGGGATGGAGCCGCGCCTGCTGCCACGCGATGGCGAAGCGCCCCTGGGCGAGTGCCGCGATATCCGCGTTACTGGGCTCGATTTGCAGGTTGATGGCCCCGATGGATTCGTGGTCCTGGGCCACCATTTCGTCCATCAGCACCGTGCCGTCGGCGCTGAACCGTTTGACGGCCAGGTAACTGTTGGTGCCGAACGCCCCTTCGGAGAACTCCATTTCGCGGGCGGAAGTCCAAACCGCCAGAAAGCTGCCGTCGGAAAGGGTGGTCAGGCGAATCTCGAACTGATCGTGGAACGAATGTTCGTTGACCTGGAACTCGTCTGTCATCGGCGCACCGTCGGCGTCGAAGATTCGCGCGTACACGCCGGTGCCGCTGCCGTCGGGAGAGGGCATATCTTCCCAGAGAAAAGGCCCGCTCTGCCAGGCGATGACGAACGCCCCATTGGGCAGGACGGTCATGGCATGGGTGTTCTGGTCGTCGGCCGTGTGCTGGTTCACTTGGATCTCGCCGGTGAGCGGCGTGCCGTCGCCGTCGAGAATCATCAGAAAGAGCCCGGTCTCATCGCCGTCCTGCAACACGGACACCCAGCACACGGCCACGCGCCCGTTGGTCAAGACCAGAATGCGCGGGTCTCGCTGGTAATCGGCGGTGGTGGTGTTGACCATCCGCGGATCGCCGACCGGCACCCAGGAAGCGGCGTCGCACGCGGGGGTCGTCAACTCGGGCAGTTCCTCCAGAGCGACCATGGCCACCGGAGCCACTGCGCAGGACCACAAACCCGCCACGGCCAATAGACCCACGCCGATCAATATCTGTGCACGTTTCATGAGTTATCCCCGAAACTGAATGAGCCGCCCGGCCAGACGGCGGGTCGATGCCGTCAATCGGCAGAATCCGCGGCGGCGGTTGAATGCCATGGCCCGATGGCGCCCGCACAGGTGCCGACATACAGGAAGGGCGGTCAATTGTCCACTGATGGGGGGTGAGCCGGCCGGAGTACCGAACGTTTACCGATTATGCATTGTTGGGGGGGCGAGGCGGAAGGTTGTGCGCCGGGCTTGTGATCTGACGCAGCGGGATCGAAGGGCGTGAAGCACTCGGGGCAGCGGTTATCGGCGAGACCGCGGAGGATGTAGCCGCACTTGCGGCAGCGCGGCCCGCCATCGGCCCCGGGTCTCGCGGTCCAAAGGGCGTAGACGGTGAGCCAGCAGGCACACACAATCGTTGCGATCAAAACACGGAGTAACAGGTACTCATCTCCGGATGATAATGAGAGAGGGAGTACCAGGTGCATCCTTTTCATCCACTTGAAGAACAATAAACCCAACCTCGTCGTCCACAACGCCCACTGTATGACACTCACTGAAAGCCAGAAACCCGCGATACAGACCAGTGCCCTGGGGCGGCGAGAGGCCTGTTCCTCAAATCGGCGCGCGAATGCAATGCGGTCGTACGCCCACACAATCGCAGCGAACACAATGACCTCTGGAAGGCCGTCGGTCAGGATGAGGCAGAACATGTGCGGGAATCCCCCCGTATGTCCAAAGTGGTCGAATCGCCAATCGAACAGCTTCGCCAAGATGGTGTCGCGCATGTACCAGAAATAACGGCCAAAGCATCTGATGATTAGCCAATCGACGAGCGAGAACGCGATCGCACCCACCAGCACGCATCGGACCATTCGTGGGATCACGCGCATGCCTCCTGGGATCCTTCTCCCGAACTGACCGGTTCGAACGGTGTGAAGCACTCGGGGCAGCGGTTATCGACGAGGCCGCGGAGGATGTAGCCGCACTTTCGGCAGCGCGGCTCGGCATCGGCCCCGGGTCTCGCGGTCCAAAGGGCGAAGACGGTGAGCCAGAAGGTGAAGAGTGCTGTTGCAATCAGGACAAACTCGATAAGGTCCACCCATTTTCGGGGCACCATCGGAATAAGAGCCTCAATGAATTTGGCGATATTCTCGAGGATGCCAGATCCCGTAGGTGTGGTGAGCATCATCATCACTGCTGCCGTGGAAATCCAGCAGAACGCGACACAAGAAAGCAACATTTTCTGAGACCTGTTTACTGAGCGAAGCGGAAGCGGCGCACTAATGCGCTCGAAGGCAAAATACGCGGGGAGGGCGGCAAGGAGACTTGGTGCCGTGTACATCAAACAGCACAGGAGCAAACGTAGATTGCGCCCGAATGACCCGAATCCTGCGAATCGCCATTCGAGAATGCCGTTTGCAACCCATCGCACCTGTTCTTCCAAGTACTCTTCGATGACAACACAGATAAGTGCGTGCACGGCGGCGAAGACCGTAGCGCCAACGAATACGGCACCGATTCGGCGGAAATTCAATTGCATGGCGCATCAAGGGCCGCGGTCAAACAGAGGCTCGTGGTTCCGTGAAGGCTGACATTCACCGTCGACGTCGACTCCACGCGGGCTGCCCTTCACGCTATGCATAAAGGGCAAGAGCCCGCGGCTCGCCAGGCGCCATTCCGCATTCCCCCCGTGCCTTGTCATTCGCCTCGCGCCTCACGCCTCACGCCTTCTGTGTTTCATTCGCCATTCCGCAAAGCCCGGCTGTGCCGGGTCGCCATTCTTCATTCATTTGAGGTATGCCAGCGCGTGGTCGGTTTCGCCGTCCATGGCCACGGTCAGGGTGCGGCCGGCGGCCACGGTGGGCAGGTGGATCACGCGGACGATGTCGGCGAAGTCGGCCTCGTCGGGCAGCAGCTCGGCGAGGTTGTTCTTGGAGCGCAGGAAGAACTCCTCGTGGAAGCGGTTGCCCGCGTCGTCGGGGTAAAGGGGCAGGTAGTGGATGTCGGCCTCGACCAGGTCCTGGAAGAAATGGGTGCCGAAGGAGACCTCGGGCAGGAAGCCGTCTTTCTGGCGGGCGACCTCGATCAACAGGCGGCAATGGTTGATGTCCGCGTAGCGGACGGGCACGCCGAGGCGGATGTCGTTGCTGCCCCAGCGCCCGGGGCCGATGAGCACGAAGGTGCGGCGCTCCAGCTTGTGGTTGATACGCCCGATCACCCGGCCGAGTTCGATGCGCCGCTCGCGGGTGGGGATGTCGTCGTAGCGCTGCGGATCGACGTACACGACGTAGGCCATGCCCTCGACCAGCCCGGTGCGGACGTAGCGGTGGGCGTCGAAGAGGACGTTTTCCTCGGGGATGTTGCGGGGGATTTTGACCGGTCCGGCGTCGCGCGCCTGTGCCTGGGTGCGGCACTGGAGCATGTACAGGCGTTCGCCGTCGCAGGCGAACTCCACGTCGATGGGCATGCCGTAGGCCTGTTCGAGCCGGCCGAGGATGCCGCGCAGCCGCTGGGCGAAGGGCGTGGAGCGCAGCAGCTTGTCGAAGGTGATGCACAGGCGCGACGGTTCGGCGTCGATCATCAGGCCCGGGGGTGCGTACAGCTCGTCGTCCTGGTAGACGGAGACGATTCTGTCGAGCAGGGGGAAATCGGTGCCGGCGGCGAGCACATCCTGCAAGCGCACGGGTTGCAGGCGGTTTTTCTTGATGTCGATGACGTCCAGCGTCTGCTGGGCGGAGCGGAGGATTTCCTTGACGGTGGATTCCGGGCGCAGGGTGGGCGCCCCGAGGGCGACCATGCGCGGATAGTCCGACCCGCTGCGATCCACCGCGCGGGTGCCCAGCCCCATGACGATGCGGGCAAGTCCGTCTTCGCGCTCGATGCGCGGCGACCAGCGGTACTCGTTGCGCGAAAAGGCCACCCCCGCGAAGGCGGGGAGCAGGTAGTCGCCGAAGTTGAAGCCCACGACTTTCTGAATGAGCACGGCCATCTCCTCGACGTAGTCGATGAGGTTGTGCTCGCGGCGGTAGAGGATGGGGTCCGGGGCCATGACGCTGGCGTACACTTCGGCGATGGCCCCGAGCAGGGCGCGGAGGCGTTCTTCGGGCCCGCCCTGGTTGGCGAGAAAGACGCTGGCGTACTTGCCGCAGAAGGCGGTGCCGAAGCGGTCCTCGAGCAGGCTGCTGGAGCGGACGATGAGCGGGTGGGTGCCGATCTTGTCGAGCACCTGGCGGAGCTGCTGCACGATCTTGAGGGGAAAGTCGCCGTTGCGGAACACGCCGCGGATGAGGGGGTACTCGCGGGCGACGTCCTCGATGGGCTTGTACTTCTGCGACTGGTATTCGTCGAGCCGGTTGAGGCGGAGGAAATCCTCCACCACGTCGCTGCGCAGGTACCAGGATTCGGGGATGGCGATGGGCAGGAAGGTGTCCTTGCCCTCCTCGGCCTGGGCGAGGATTTTGTGGGCGAGGATCATGCCGCCGGCTTTGCCGCCGATGCGCCCCATGCCCTGGTCGCCGCCGATGACGTGGCTGGTGATGTCGTCGAAATCGCGAATGGTGAGGTAGTGCTTGGCGATGCCGATAAACTCGAGCTGGTCGGAAAGCAGGTGGCGGGTGAGGGCGACGCGGGTGCCGACCACCTCGGAAGGCAACAGGCGGGTTTCGCCCAGGGGCAGCTCGCAGAAGCGGTGAATCTGATCGGCCAGTTCGCGGAAGGAAACATTGGCCTGGTTGGAGACGTTCTCCAGGGTGTGCACTTCGTCGCGCTTGATCGTCAGGTTGACCAGGTCGTCGATATCCGCGACGGACAGGTGTGCCACGGCGTATTCGCGGGTGATCTGCTCGACGAGTTCGCGTTCGCGTTCGTCGAGCCGGTCGCGTTCGGCCTGGTTGGGGTCGTCGATGACGGTGCGCCGGTCGCGCCCCAGGCGCGCCCGCGCTTCATCCAGGATGCTGTCGATGGTGACGATGCCGCGGCGGTGCAGGGCCACGAGGATCTCGCGGTTGATGCGCTCCGCCAGGTCGGGGCGCAGGGCGAGGTGCTCGTCGAGGCGCTGGGCAACGGTGATGGTGGGTTCGTCCGGTTCGTCAGTCATGGCGAATCGTCGCGTCTGGCCCTCCGCGTGGTGGTGGGGGCATTGTGGCAGCGCACTTCCCGACCCGCAACCTGCCCGGCCCCATGGCGTGCGGCCGCATCGGTCGCGCAGGGCCGCCCCGGTGCGTTTCGCCTATAATCCGCCACGCGGATCGCGTCGGCCGGTCGGTCGGGCGCGTTTAAGAGGGCCTGCTTCGTGTCGAACACTTGCGCCGCACACGGCACGGCATCCAGTGACGTGAGTCTGCCGGTGGTGTCGGCGGGCGCGCCGCGGGTGCGCGCTTCGCGCATGGGTCCGCGGCGGGCGGCGGTGCTGATCGGCGTGCACGTGCTGATGATCGCCCACGTGGTGCAGTGGATGCTGACGGGGCGGACGGTGTCGCCGATCGAGCCCTCGGAGGCGATGTACACGCTCAACCACGGGCACCTGAACGCGGGGTTCCTTTTCTTTGTCGCCGCCATTGCCGCCACGCTGGTGTTCGGGCGGTTCGTGTGCGGGTGGGGATGCCACTTCGTCGCCTATCAGGATCTGTGCGGCTGGCTGCTCAAGAAGGTGGGCGTCAAACCGCGAGCCTTCCGTACGCGACTGCTGGTCTTCGCGCCGCTGGCGCTGGCTATTTACATGTTCGTGTGGCCGAGCGTTTACCGGTGGTTCGTGGGGGCGCCGCGGCCGAAGCTGAGCAACCACCTGCTGACCAGCGATTTCTGGGCGACGTTTCCCGGGCCGGTGATTGCCATCCTTACCTTCGTGGTGGCGGGGATGGGCATTGTCTACTTCCTCGGGGCCAAGGGGTTCTGCACGTATGCGTGTCCTTATGGCGGGTTTTTCGGGCTGGCGGATCAGGCGGCGCCGGGGCGCATTCGGGTGACGGATGCGTGCGAGCACTGTGGCCACTGCACGGCGGTGTGCACGTCCAACGTTCGCGTGCACGAGGAGGTGGCGCGGTACGGCATGGTGGTGGATCCGGGGTGCATGAAGTGCATGGACTGCGTGAGTGTGTGCCCCAACGACGCGCTGTACTTCGGCTTTGCGCGGCCGGCCAAGGCAGACCGCCCCGCACCGCCCGCCGTGCCCAAGGCGCGGACGTTTGAATGCTCGCTGGCGGAAGAACTCCTGATGGTACTGGTCGGCCTGACGGCGCTGCTGGCGCTGCGCGGGTTGTACGACCAGATTCCGCTGCTGCTTGCGATGGGGTTGGCGGCGATGACTGCCTTCGCGGTGCTCAAGCTGATCCGGCTGGCGCGCGACGCCAACGTCCGCTGGCAGAACCTTTCGCTCAAGCGCGGGGGTCGATTGAGCCGCGCGGGCGTCGGTTATGTCATGCTCATGGCACTGTGGCTGGGGTTCACGGTGCACAGCGGGGTGATTCGCTATCACGTGTGGCAGGGCGCGCGGCTGGCCGACAAGGTGGCCCTGGGCGACGAAGTGTGGATCGCGGGGCCGGCGTGGCTGGAGCGCGCTTCATCCGAATCTCGATCGCTCCATGCCGACGCGCTCGCCATGTTGGAGCGCGCCGATCGCTGGGGACTATCCTCCACCAACGCGGCGCTTGAATCGCTGGTGTGGCTCTACCTGGCCGCCGGTCGCGATGAGTTCGCGGAGAACACGGTCCGCCGGCTGAGCGAGCGGCTGCCGCACCGCGCGGAACCGCAGCGCGGGCTGGCGAACGTGTTGCGCAAGCGCGGGCGGCTGCCCGAGGCCGAGGCCGCCTATCGCCGGGCGCTGCAACTCGACCCGGCGCTGGAAGTGGCGCGTGGCGAGCTGGCATCGCTGCTGGTCGGGCAGCGTCGCGCGGAAGACGTGTTGGCGCTCTATCGCGAAGCGGTGGAGCAGTACCCTCGCGCCGCGTCCCCCCGCTACCACCTGGGCATGACGCTGCTGGGCATGCGGCGGGTTTCCGAAGCGGTCGCCGAGTTGGAGCAGGCGGTGGAGCGCGCGCCGCACGTGGCGCTGTACCAGTACAACCTGGCGGTGGCGACCTTCATGGCCGGCCGACCGGCCGACGCCCTCGCGCCGTTGAACGAGGCGATCCGCCTGTCGCCGGAAGATGCCGACGCGCACGGTTTTCTCGCGGTGGTGCTCGAACAACTCAGCGACATGGACGGCGCCCGCGCGGCCGCGGAGCGCGCCGCGCAGTTGCGCGCGCCGTGATGGAGAGTTCTATTCCATGGGTGTGGCGGGCCAAGGCCGGCCTATGACTTTATGCGGTGGCGTGTTCCTTCGACACGAAGCGGATGTCGAGCGCAAGGTCCAGGGCCTCGGCGATGCGTTGCAGCATGGTAAGCGAGTGCCCTTCGTAATCGGCGTCCTCAAGCCGAGCGATGACGGGCTGTTTCGAGCCGATACGTTTGGCAAGCTCTTCCTGGGTCAATCCGGCTTGCGTGCGAGCGCCGTAGATGAGGCGGGCCACGTGGACGTTAACCGTTTCCTGCTGAATCAACTCACGAAGCTCGGGGTCGTCGCCGGTGATGCGGTCGAGAATCTTAATCGCGTCGGTGGTCTTGTTCATCCTGGTCGTCCTCCGCGTACGTGTGCTTCGCCGGGTCTTTGGCGAACGCTTCTTTGCGTTGAATCGCCCGTTCGATGTCGGCATGGGGCACCTCGTCTTCCTTGGTGAGGCCGTGAGCGAGAATCGCGACGGCCTGGCCGTGGAAAAAGTACAAAATCCGGCAGTTTACGCGACCTTGCCGGATGCGTAGCTCGTGAATCCCGTCCCGAAGGTAATCGGCTATCGGTCGTCGAAGCTCGTGGCCAAGCTGGGCAAGAACTTGAATCCGGGCGTTGCATTTCGCATAGGCCTTCCTGTTCTTGCGGCGCAGCTCTCGAAGCCACTCGGCGACCGGGGCTTGGCCGCGTTCGTCGCGGTAAAAGATAACCTCGGTCTTCGGCACGCTTCTTACGCTCTAATTATACCAATATTGTTATGATCGGTCAAGCGGCTTTTCAAGCTGATTACTGCCTGGGGCGGCAGGGGGGAAGGGGCTCGATGGGGTGACTCGTGGTGCTGTAAAGGGCGGATTACCCGGCCTCGTCGATTGCCGATAGCAGGGCCCCCTTGAGCTTGTCGTAAGGGACTTCGTGCCATCAGACACCGCGATGTCTGCCTCCCCAAACCACCGACGCATCGCGCGACAGCCACGCCGCGGATGGAAGATGGAGTTCGCCGAACGGTGACCAGCCGGACGTTGCGCGGCGGTCGCTACATCACCCCGTGCATCATGGCGCGGATGCGCTTCACCAGCAGGAAGCAGATGAAGGAAGCGACCATCAGCGCACCGCCGATTGTGGCGAAGTAGCGCCCGGGATCGATGGTGCCGTAGATTTCGCCCAGTTGTCCCGCGGTGTAGTTGCCGAAGAAGATCATCACGTACCACATGCCCATCATCATGGTCGCGTAGGATGCAGGGGCCAGCTTGCTGACCATGCTCAGCCCCACCGGCGAAAGGCAAAGCTCGCCGAACGTGGAAATAATAAAAAACCAGGTCAGCCAGGACCAGCTCAGTTTGAACTTGGCCGAGTCGACGTACAGCTTGTTCAGCGCGTCGCGGAACGCTGCATCCGCACCGGCGACCAGCAGCGCCTTGTAGTCGCGATCGCCGAGTTCGACGGTCGTGGTGAGGGTGCTGGTGGCTTCGTCGAACGTCACCGCGTCGGCGGGCAGCCCGGCGTAACGCAGGTCGAACCCCGGCGGCGTTTCATCGAGCACGACCTGCACCGTGAACGGAGCCCCGCGCGCTTCGCGTTTCGCCCGTTCCGAATCGAGCGCAAGCTGCCGTATCTTGGCGAGATACGCGGGCGACACGCTGGCGCGCAGCAGCCGGTCGCGGTCGGTGTCCGCAAGTACGCCGTTCATCCGCAAATGGGCCGCCGCGGCGTCGAACACGATCCGCCGGCCCTGCACCACCTTGGGGTGCCGCGGATCGACCTGGCCCAACGCGAACTCCTCGACGCTCTCCTTGCCTTTCAGGTCCGGCGCGTCGCGGAAGATGACGCGGTTTTCGGCATCCACCGTGACTCCCGGCGGCAGCGCGGCCAGCGGGGCGGAACTGAGCTGGCTTTCGTAGCGAATCGCCCAGGTCATCAACGCAAAGGCCATGCCCTGAAGAAACACGCCGATGGCGATTTTGGCGGGGATGGACAGGCGGATGCCCTTCTTCGGCAGCCACACCCACAGCCACGCAAACAGCGGTGCGAACACGAAGATGGCGGCCGCGTTGATCGACTGGAACCACTCGGTCTTGACCGGGTTCCACAAGCCGACCCACTTCGCCCAGGCGCCCTGAGCCGGCACCGCAGCGCCCTCGGAAGGGGCCGACACCGACTCCGGAAACACCGACGGCTCGGGCATGGGTTCGGTGACGTAACGGTTGGTGACCTTGTCGGCGAACAGGTTCATGGCGTTGCCCGCCTGCTCGAACGCGCCCCAGAAAAAGATGACGAACAACCCGACGACGTAGATGGCCAGCACCCGGTCGCGCGCCGCCATGCTCACCCGCGACAGGATGTACCAGCCCATGATGCACGCCACCCCGCCGCCGCCGCTGTAGGCGATGGCGTCGTTCGTTTTCAGCACATCCAGCCCCACCAGGGACCAGGGCACCAGCACCACCAGCACCGCGAGCAGCAGCATCAGTCCCGGCGAATGGCGCGCGACGGCCGGGATGATCGACGCCGCTTCGGACGCCTCCTTCTCGGTCATCGCCGCAGGGTGCGCACTTTTCGATTGATCCACCGGGCGCGCCGCGCCGCCGGGCAGGGGTTGCGGAACCTCCGCCACCCAGCGATAGCCCAGCAGGTAAATCACCAGCCCCAGCAGCATTCCTATGCCCGCCGCCAGAAAGCCCGCGCGAAATCCCCAGGCGGTGTTCTCGCGCAATTCCGCACAGACGATCGGCGCGATAAACGCCCCGAGGTTCACCCCCATGTAGAAGATGGTGTAGGCGCTGTCGCGCCGCGGATCGTTGGGCGGATACAGCCGGCCCACCTGCGTCGACATGTTCGGCTTGAACAGCCCGTTGCCGACGATCAGCAGCCCGAGCGCCACGTAGAAGAACTGCTGGTCGGGAACGGCCATGCAGAACTGCCCCGCGGCCATGGTGGCGGCGCCGAGGATGATGGCCCAGCGGTTGCCGAGGTAGCGGTCGGCCAGGAACCCGCCGATCAGCGGCGTGAGGTAGACGAGCCCGGTGAACCATTTGTAGACGGACGAGGCGTGTTCCTGCGGCCACTTGAAGTAGTTGACCATGTAGAGGATGAGCAGGGCGCGCATGCCGTAATAGTTGAAGCGTTCCCACATTTCGGTGAAGAACAGCACGTAGAGCCCGCGAGGGTGGCCCAGGAACGTTTTCTGCGCGGTGGTGGCGGTCAAGGATGCGTCCTTTCCAGGAAACGGCGGGAATTACAACGTCATTGGCCAGGGAACCCCGCAGAGCGTACCGGCCCGGCGAATGGCATCGGCGCCAATCGCGCAACATCAAGGCGGATGCCCCTCCGCCTGGGTTGGGACTGTAATGCGCCCACCGTTCTACCGAAAGGAACCCCCGGTTCAGGCAGGCGGCCTATCGTGGTCCGACTGCGCCGCCACAGCAGGCGGCGTGGTTAGCCTGCCATCCTCTACCCTTCGCTGGGCTTGGCGCGGCGGCAACTGACATAAGCCCAGAGGCACAGCGCGAGAAACGCAAACAGCCCCAGCCAGTTGGCAAAGCGCGCGTAACCCTCCGCGGCGGCGTCGACCACGCCCTCGGCCACCGACGGCGCGCCAAGCCAATGATGCGGAAACTCGAGCCACTGCAACAGGTTGACGCTGGTCAGGTACTCGTCGTCCACGGCCGTCAGCACGCTTTGGATCACGCCCATAATCGCCCCGCCCGCAATCAACCCCGAGGCGATCAGGATGCCTTTGTCGCTGCGCGCTTTGGATACTTTCTCATCCTTGGAACTACCGGCCACGAGTTTCGCCACCAGTGCCCCGACGAGAATCGGCGTGTTCAACTCCATAGGCAGGTACATGCCCAGCGAGAAGGCCAGTCCGGACACGCGGACCAGCTCCATCGAAAGCGCGATCAGCGCGCCGACCCCGTACATCAGCCAGGGTATATCCCCGCCGCCGATGAAGCTCTGCAGCGCGCTGGCCATGACGTTGGCCTGTGGCGCAGCCAAAGCGTTAAGATCCACGGTCTGGTCGTACCCTTTGGTTCTGGCCAGGAACATGATCGTCAGCGTCACAAACGCCGAGGCCAGGACCGTCGCGATGAGCGCACTCCACTGGATTCGCCTGGGGCTGGCGCCGGCCCAGTAGCCGAGCTTGAATTCGGTGACCAGCGTACCGGCCATGGACAGCGCCGACGCCACCACGCCGCCGACCAGCAGCGTGGCCAGCATGCCGTGGGCGTCTTTCGGAAGCCCCGCAGCCAGCAAGGCCACGGCGGTGATGATGATGGTGGTGACGGTCATTCCGGAAATCGGCGTGACCGAGATCATGGCGATGGCCCAGGCCGACACCGTGGTAAACAGGAACGCAATCGCGACCGCCAGCACCACCGCCACAATCGTAAGCTGCGTGGCATTGGGAAGCCCCTGCATCACGACAAACCGGAAATAGACGCCGATCACCGCCACGATCGCCAAAACCAGCAGGAACAGCTTGGGATAGCTGATGTCTTCGTCCGTGCGCTCGATGCGCGCCACCGTGGACTGCGAAGCCATGACACCGCCCAACGCCTGGCGCAGCGCGGTCACGATGACTTTGCCCATCTTGAAGATGGAGAGCAGCCCGGCCGTAAAAATTCCCCCGATACCGATGTTGCGCGGGATGCCCCGAAAGATGTCGTTTGCCGAGTCTCCCGTGATGCCCGGGGCAATCTGCTTCAGCATGGCCAGATCGAGCGGCGCGAGCAGCGGAATGATGACAAACCACGAAATGAACGATCCTGCGCAGATAATGGACGCGTAGCGCAGCCCGATGATGAAACCCAGCCCGAGCAATTCGGCGCTGGTGCCCAGGAAGAAAACCGCCTTGATCTTCGTGGTCAGCGTGTCCAGGGTCGGCAGCGCCAGCGTCCGCACGGTCCGGCCTGCCGCTTCCAGGGTCGCGTATCCCGTGGTGAAAACCTCGCTGAAGAGCTTGAACATGCCCGAACAGGCGTTGTACACCATTCCCACGAGGAACGAGTAGATCAAGACCCACGCCTGCCCAGCTGCACCGGTCGCGCCCGTCACCAGGATTTCATTGGTGGCCGTCGCCTCCGGGAAGGGCAGTTTGCCGTGCATGTCCTTGACGAAGTACCGCCGGAAGGGCACCAGAAACACCACGCCCAGCGCGGCACCCAGCAACGGCACGAGAAAAACCTGGAAAAACAGCGAGACGTTGCTCATCTCCAGTGTTTCGTTGAGTTTGAGCACGTAAATGGCCGGCATGGTGAACACGGTGCCGCCGGCCACGATGCCCGAGGTTGTGCTGATGGCCAGCACGTTGATGTTTTCCAGCAATGTGCTGGCGCGCCGACCGATGCGCAACAGGAATCCCGACAGCCCGACCGCCAGAATGGAAATGGGGATGGCCGTCTCGATCCCCTGCCCGACCTTCAACGCCAGATAGGTCGCGGCCATGGAGAAGATGATGTTCATCACGATGCCGAAGAGGATCGACCGGAACGTCACTTCAGAAACCGTGACTTCCGGCGGAACCATCGGCACGTACACTTCGCCGGGTTTCAGCTCGCGATAGGCGTTTTCCGGAAGCTTCTTGGCGATCTGAGGGTGGTTCATACTCAATACCTCCAACGCCTGCCTGCCACCTGATTGCGGCGCTCCCGCAAGGGCCGCCCTATTTCACGCCGTGCATCATCCGTTTTAGCGGGCGCACCAACAGGAACAAGATGACCGAGCCGGCGGCGCAGACGATCGCGATGTACTTGAACACTTCGTCGAAACCATATTGCTCGGTTTTGCCGCCCACCCAGCCACCCAGCACGTTACCGAGCGACGAGGCCAGGAACCAAACACCCATGAACGTGCCCACCAGACGCGTGGGCGACAGCTTGGTGATCGTCGATAGCCCCACGGGGGACAAGCAAAGCTCTCCGGTGGTGTGCAGGAAGAACCCCAGCGTCAGGAAAACCATGCTGCATCGCCCGTCCTTGCCCGCCGCCAGGGCACCCAAGAACATGACAAAGAATCCAGCGCCAAGCTGCAGGAGCCCCAGGGCGAACTTCAGCGGACTCGAGGGTTCCATTCGCCGCTTGTCCAGCCACGACCACAAGTACACAAACGGAATCCCCAGGATGATGATGAAGAACGGGTTGATTTGCGCCGTCAGCAGCGAAGCGCCGAGTTCGCGTTCCTTGCCAAACAACGAAATGGTTCGATCCACGTGTCGATCGGTGAACAAGTTAATGGCGCTGCCCGCCAATTCAAAAAACGCCCAGAACAGCATGGAAAAACTGCAAAGAATCAGAATGGCGAAAATGCGGTGCGCTTCCTCGCGGGTCCCGCGCGTAGCCTGCCAGATGAGGTAGGCGAGGATCGGCAGGGCCACAATGACCGCCAGCCCTTGCACGTAATCGGGACGGGAAATCAGAAACGCAGCGAGCGGGACGAATGCGGCGATGCCCAAGCCCACAAGGCCCGCGTTGGGAATGCCCAGATACTTTTTTTCGCTCAGTAGTCCCGCCTTAGGCGGCATGCCCTGTCCCTGGAGCGTGTGTCTGCCTCCCACAAAAATGACCTGGCCGAGCAGCATGCCGACGCCGGCCAACAGGAAACCCCATTTCCACCCGATGTACTCGGCAATCTGCCCCGAGAACCCCGCCAGAAAGGCACCCACGTTGATGCCCATGTAGAAAATCAGAAACGCGTTGTCACGTCTCTTGTCGTCCGGCGCGTACAGGCTCCCGACAATGGTTGAGATATTCGGTTTGAAAAACCCATTGCCCGCGGCGAGAAGCCCCAGTGCAATGAAGAACAGGAACATCATCTTCACTTCTTCGGTGCCTTCGCCTAACACCATGGAATGCGCTGCAAGTGTGAATTGCGCGGCAGCCATCAGCAGCCCGCCGATGATGATGGCCCGCCGTTGTCCCAAGAGTCGGTCCGCGAGCATTCCGCCGACGAACGGCGCTGCATACACGAACCCAAGGTACGCTCCGTAAACCTCGTTTCCCAGCTTGTCGCTGAGTTGAAGGGCCTTGGTCATGTACAGCACCAGAAAGGCCCTCATGCTGTAGAAGCTGAAGCGCTCCCACATCTCGGTGAAGAACAGAACGAACAGACCCTTGGGATGACCGAGAATGGTCCCTTCGTGCGCCGTCGATTGGGCCACGGATGTGTCCTCCGAATAGGGGTCGCGCCGACCCTTGCCCTGCGGAACCCGTCGCCCGCGCCGCGCCGGGCTTTCCGCCGATCCGCCGACCGTGCCGGCCGGTGGTCCGGGAGCATAACGCCCCCGACCGCCCCCCGCCAGCCGATCCCGATCCACGCCGCAACGCACCCGGACGCGTGACCGGCGACGCTCCCCGAGTACACTCCCCGTCCAGGACGCACGGCGCGCCTTACGCCGGCCCGTGCACCAGCGCCGGAGTCTTCGATCGTGCCCGAACTGCCCGAAGTGGAAACCATCGTCCACCAGCTTCGGGCGGCTCTGACCGGGCGGCGCGTGCGGCGGTTCGACATTCTGCGCAGCGACGTCCTCCGCGGAGGCGATCGCGCCTGCGTGGCGAAGTGGGTCGGCCGGCGCGTGGTCGACGTGCGCCGCCGCGCCAAACGCGTGCTGATCGAACTGTCACCCGCGGGGCAATGCGTGTTTCATCTGGGCATGAGCGGCCGGCTCGGAATGCACGACGGGCGCGAGCCCCGCGCCCGGCACGTGCACGTTCGCGTGGTTTTTGCGGGAGATTCGCGCGAGCTGCGCTTCGAGGATCCGCGGCGCTTCGGGGGGGTTTGGGTGTTTGACGGCGATGGGCCGGTCGAAGGGGCGCGGCTGGGCGCCGTGGGGCCCGAGCCGCTCGAACTGCGCTCTGCCGAGTTCCGGCGGCTGCTGGCACGTCGGCGGCGGATCAAGGACCTGCTCATGGACCAGCGGATGATCGCCGGGCTGGGCAACATCTACTGCTGCGAGGCGCTGCACCGCGCCCGCGTCCATCCGCTGGCGCGGGCGGACGAAATCGACGTGCGGCAGGCGGACCGCCTGCTCCGCGCCATCAAGACGACGCTGAACCGCGCCATTCGCTGCTCCGGTTCCACGTACATGGACTATCGCGACGCCGAAGGGCGCGCGGGGAGTTTTCAGCGATTTCACCGCGTGTATCAGCGGGCGGGGCGGGCGTGCAAGACCTGCGGCGCGACCATCGAACGCATCGTGCTCGGCGCGCGTTCGACCTTCCTGTGTCCGCAGTGCCAGCGTCTGTCACCGTAGATCGGCATCGAGTCGCGGTTGGCGACGCGGTCGGGCCGACGCGTTCGCCGGTTCCCGTTCCGCCGTCCACAATCCGCCATCCGCAATCCGCTACAGCCCGGTCAGAAGTTCCGACACCTGCAACCCCAGCGCGTTGCTGATCCGCGCCAGCGCCCAGATCGAGGCGGCGTTCTTGCCCAGCTCGACCTGCGAAAGCTGCGAAGTCGTGAGATCCGTGCGGTCGGAAAGCTGCCGCAGGGTCAGGTTCTGGTTCAGCCGGTGACTGCGAATGCGCTGCCCGATGAGCCGGTTCAACTCGTTCTCATCGGTGTAGATGATGCCCATCTTGTGGCACGCGCGGTCCACCGCCTCGACCAGCTCCTCCTGCTTGAACGGTTTGGCGATGTAGTCGCACGTGCCGCGGCGCATGGTCTCGGTGGCGCTGTCCAGGTCCGGATAGGCCGTCATGACGATGCAGCTCATGTGGTCGTCGATCTTCTTGAGCTTCTCGACCACCTCCACGCCGTCCATCGAGGGCATGCGCAGGTCGATCAGCGCGATCTGAAAGGACTCTTTGTCCGCCGCGGCCAGCGCCGCTTCCGGATCGGTATAAGTCCGCGGATTGTACCCGTGATCCTCCAAGAGCAGACCAACGGTCTTGCAGATGGACGGATCGTCATCGATCACAAGCACTTTAATGTGATGTCGAACCGCCATGACTAAACTCCTTCACAAGGGACTCTGCCCGCACTTGAATCCGACCGTTCCGCCACTTGCGGCCCGCTCGGCCTCCGCTTTCGTTTCGGGGACGCACCGCGACGTCCCAGTGGTGCCGTGTAAGCTGCGCCAGATAAAGAACCCGAAAAGAAATCATATTTCAGTCAAAACAGTAAAGCGCTAAAACGGCTTCCGTGCCGCAGGGGCCTCGATCGAGGAGGTAAGTAACCGAGAGCGAATTTGGCTCCACCGCAACCGGCCGCATCGAGTTCGGCGCCGAAACACCCGTTTCTTGGTGACGCATTATTGTCACCATCAGGCCTCGACCAATCGTCAAAGTAAGGGTACAACGGAACACGGGTCCCGCAAGCCCTCGATCCACCATTATCATACTGTCGCACTGAAGTTCGATCAAGTGACATCGAAATCGCGGAAAATACGATCTGCTGCTGTTCTGATAGAATAATTAAATAAACCTTTATCAGATTTCTTGTTGGTCGCCAGTTGCGGACGGTGTTCCGGCGCTGGCCAATGTGGGCTCCAAAGACCGGCGACCAGATCAGGGCATTCTACGCATAATTACTGATGTACTACAAACTGCCAGTGATTGTACTGAAGGCGCAGTTGACCAGGGATGATGGGACGTTGGGCTTCAGGACGCCGCCGTGAGCGGCTTGGCTGAACGAGATCTGGGCGGCCGAGCGCAACAAATCGGGGGCGAAGCTTGCGTTGCTGCCGGAACAAGGCCGGAAACCGCGGCCGTGGGCTCATCCTTAGGGGTGATATGAAGGATCGGAGAGCTCATCAAGAAACATCACCTGATCAGCCCGAGCAAGTCGCCCCCGTCACTGGGCACGATATCAAGAATAAGACCCGCGCGTGGTTTTCCACGGCGGGTCTTCGAATCGTCAAGGCGACAGGCGCCGCCGCCGGTCGATCACCGGCGGCGGCACCCGAAAGATCAGGGAGAAACCACCCTTAGTCGCGCGTGGAGACCGTGATGGCGCGCCTCATGGTGTTCTCGGCCACGTCGCTCGTCGGCGGCGTGAACTTGCCGTCCGCGGTTTCGAGCCGGACGGTCATCAGCGACTCGTTTTCGATGGCATTCGCCAGATAGGCGGGAATGCCGTCGTCAAACAGGCTGGTCACCATGACCTTGGCCGGGCCGTTGCGATGGATCACGCCGGTCGTCTCGTGCAGCTTGGCCAGCGCCATGCGCGCTTCGCCGATGCGCCCGATCTGGCTGTCGAGATTCTCGATGGACGCGATGGTTTCCTGGCGCTCGCGCTCCAGGTTCACGCGACGGAAGTTGGCCTCGTTGGTCTGGCCGAAGCGAAGCTCGATCTGCTTCTGCTGTTCCTGGAGGACCATGCGCTCGCGACGCAGGGTGCGAACTTCCTGCTGGAACGCGTCGTTGGTCTGATCGGGATCGAACAGGCCGGCGACGAACATCAGCGCATGCACGTGGCGGCGCTGCTCGCCGATCTGGTGGTCGAACTTGGCGATGGCGCCGCGGGCCTTCTGAAGGGCGCGCTCGTTTTCCACGAACTTGCGACCATGGTTGTACAGGTGGTCGGTCACGGTCAGGAAGTGGTGGCGGTTCTCCAGCCGCTTGCACTCTTCGGCGAGGATCATGCGGCAGCGAACGAACTCGTCGCGCAGGCTCTGCACGCGCATGAGCTTGGCCATGGTGTTGCCGTAATCAGCCACCATGACCACCTTGGTGAGCGGCTTGCCGTTGCGGATGTTGTTGAGTTCGTTGTCGGTGAAGGTCGGCTGCGTGCAGGGATGGAAGTATTCGGCCTGTCCCGGAATGAGCAGCACTTCGGCCTGGCCGAAGATCTCGCCGAACTGGCGCGCCTGGCGGGCGCGGTCGCGCATTTCGTCGGCGATGGCCGAGTTGATGCGGCTTTCCAGGCGCTCCAGGCTCTTGAGCTGGCGGCTGTACTGGCGGAAATCGCTGGACTTGCGGCTGGCGAACTTGCCTTCGATCTGATACTCGAAGCCGAGCCACGACTGCTGCTCGCGAACCGTGTCGCGCCACTGGGTGAGCGTGCTGAGCACGTCGTCGCCGCCGTTGTTCACGCCGATCCAGCCCTGGTAGATCGTGCCGCGATTCTGATCGAACAGCCCGAACATGTAGGCGCCCGGCGTCAGCGGGGCGGCCGTGTAGGTCACGTCATGCCCATTGAACTGCCCGCCCCACAGCACCACGTGCTGCGGATTGGTTTCGCCGGTGGCGGTCCACTGCTGGTACGACTCGAAACCGCCCGTCGACATGTCGCCGACCAGCCGGCCCTGGGTTGCGGTGCTCCGCGACTGGGCATACTGCATGTCGCCGCTGGGAACGACGAACCGGACCGAAACCTTCTTGTCGCACGGTTCGTTGCACTTCTTGCCGCACTTGCTGGTTGCGCACCCGGCGCCCATCAGCACCATAGACAATGCTGCCACCATGACCTGTCCGCGTTTCATCACTGACTTCTCCTTAGAATAGGGATCGAATGTCCGGAGTCATACACCAGACGACTGCGACGACCGCCCAGGGCCGCCATCCGCCGCGGGTAGCGGCAGACCGGAAAAGCAGACCCGATGGCACGCGACGGCGCGCGGGCAACCGCCACCGCGGCTCCACCATCCGGATGAAGCGCGGCCGGCTTACAAGTACATTCCGGCAATTCAACATCGGGCACCGAATAGCAACACTCCAATATGGGCCGAAGAATGACAACCGCCGGTTTGGCGCCCCGGTCAAGCGTCCGAGAATGTGCCCGGTCACAGGCCTGATCGGCACGGACCGGCGTCGGTTACAGTGGAGACCGACCGGCGGGGGCGTCAGCCCTTTTCTGCCGCACCCGGCGCCCCCGAAGCGGACGAACCCTTCGTCGGATGCCGGCGGGCTTGCGCGCCGTCGGAATTGCCGCGGCTTCGCCCGCGTCGTGCGGATCAGCCGCGCGCCGGCAAGTGCCACGTCATGGCATTTGGGGCTGACGCCGGACGCAAGCGCCGCGGGTCCACGGCGGCGCCACACGGCGCCGGTGACGCCCACCCCACCGGTCCCGGCGCGATACACGTGCGCGGCGCGGACCCCAAAACGCGCAGGAATTGCCGCATTGGCAAGGTGGGTCGGAACGCTTCGCGGTGCGCGCCGTCAACCATTTTGACTTTCCCCAAAAAACCGATCGGCATGCCCGTCGCCGCCTTCGGCAAAGCGCGGCGCGGTGGTATAATCACGTTGGGCAGGCCGCGGCAGCGGCGTCCGGATGAGTGCCAGACAATTGTCATGGGAAAAACTTTGCGACACTTCACCGAGACAGAGGATCACGCGCAGGGGGCGTTGCGCCACCTCGCGGACATCGCCCGATCCGCGGCGGCCGAGAAGGAGCACGAAGCGCGCATGACCGCCCTCACGGCGGGAACGCTGACGACCGTGCGTCGCGTGCTGGAGGCGGACGCGCGCCGCGCGCGGCGAACAGCGTGGATCGCCGTGCTCGCCGGGGTAACGCTTTCCGGCTCGGCGATTACCGTGGCCGGCGTGGCGCTGTATCAGGGCCGCGAACGCTCCGACCATCTGCTTCGCCTGCTGAACGAGCAGCGCGGCGCTTCGGGGGTTCTCGAAGCCCGATTCGAGGCGCAGACCGCCGTCGCGGGCGTGCTGCGGGAGGAACGCGATCGCGACCAGGTGCTGCTCGAGCGGTTCTACGAGGATCTGCGTGACCTGCGCGACCGCCTGATCTTCCACGTTTCGGAACTGGCGGCCATACAGTCGGCCGGGCGCGCTTACACGCGCGGCTCGCTGGGGTTTCCACTGGCGGACCCGACGGTGACTCCCGCATCGTACCGGTCCGCCCCGGCGCTGCAGGCTCCGCCTGCCGCACGCGACCGGGCGCCGCGGAGAAAGCCGCCCGACACTACCCATTCCGCCTCCACGATTGGGGTGGAGACCTTCGAGGTCTTCCTGAACCCCACCGGTACTTGCACGCCCGCAGGACGCTGAACCGCCCTTCCGCTAACGCAAAACCCACGCGCGCCCGCAAGGCGCGCAACCGGCAGGGGCGCGCGGTTTGACGCGCCGACGATCGCCATGACAATCTCATCCACCATGCCGCCCTACTTATGCCGACCGACCCACGAACCGCTTGATGCCGTCGTGACCCTGCCGGGTTCCAAGAGCATCACCAACCGCGCCCTGATGTGCGCCGCATTGGCGGACGGCGTCAGCCTGCTGAACCATGCCCTCATCGCCGAAGATACGCGGCTGATGGTCGACGCGCTGCGCGCCCTGGGCGTGGCCGTCACTGTCGACGAACCGGCGGCGCAAATCGAAATCACCGGCTGCGGCGGACACCTGCCGCAAGGTGAGGCGCACCTGTTCTGCGGCAACTCCGGCACCACGCTGCGCTTCTGCACGGCCTTGGTCGCGCTGGGCCAGGGACGGTTTGAACTGGACGGCACACCGCGTATGCGTCAACGGCCCATCGACGGGCTGGTGGACCTGCTCCGCGCCCAGGGCGCGGGCGTTGCGTATCTCGGCGAGGAAGGATTTCCCCCATTGGCGCTGCACGCGAGCGGGCTCGAGGGCGGGCACGTCGCACTGCACGCCCCGGCCTCCAGCCAATGGATCAGCGCGCTGCTGCTGGCCGCGCCCTGCGCGCGGCGCGACCTGTTGCTGGAAGTCACCGGGCCGCTGGTCAGTCGTCCCTTTCTGTCGCTGACCTGTGCGATCATGGAGCGTTTCGGTGCGGGCGTGATCGAACAGTACCGGGCCGCGCCGCCCGACGACGCCCCGCGACGCGGTGACAGGATCGTGGCACAGTTTATCGTGCCGGCGCCGCAGCGATACGAGGCGGCCACGCTGACCATCGAGCCGGACGCCACGCACGCCGGTTATTTTCTCGCCGCCGCGGCCATCGCCGGCGGGCGGGTGGCGGTCGCGGGGCTCGGCACCCGGTGCCGCCAGGGCGACGTAGCGTTCGTTGACGTTCTCGAACGAATGGGCTGTCGCGTGGAACGCGCGGCCACGCGACTGACGGTCATCGGCCCCGCGCCGGGCAAACTGGTCGGCATCGACGTGGACTTGAGCGACATGCCCGACGCGGTGCCGACCCTGGCGGTGACCGCGCTGTTCGCCGCCGGACCGACGGTCATTCGCAACGTCGCCCACCTGCGGATCAAGGAGTCGGACCGCCTGTCGGCCCTGGCCTGCGAGCTGCGCAAGCTCGGTGCCGAGGTGGACGAATCGCTCGACGGGCTCGCCATCCGCCCGCCGCCCGACGTCGTTCCCGCGACCATCGACACCTACGACGACCATCGCATGGCCATGAGCTTCGCGCTGGTCGGGCTGCGCGTCGCGGGCGTGGCGATCAACCATCCTGAGTGCTGTGCGAAGACATTTCCCGACTACTTTGAATGTCTGGAGCGCATGATCGGCCGGCGCGGGTAGTCCTGGGCGCGCCTCGGCTACTTCTGCTGGACGTAGGCGATGAGTTTGTAGGCCAGCCGCGCCGCCAGAAACTCGGTGACGCGCTGCCCGGGGATGGGAAGCACTTCCACGATATCGGCGCCGACCACGTTCTTCTCCGCCGCGACCAGCTGCAGCAGGCCGGTGACCTGATACCAGTCCAGCCCGCCGGGTTCCGGCGTGCCGGTGCCGGGGGCGTAGGCGGGGTCGAAGCCGTCGATGTCGATGGTGACGTACACCGTGTCGCCCAGTCCGTCGAGCACACGATCGACCCAGTCGTCGTCCAGGTGGCACTGGCGGGCGGTAACGACGTTAATGCTCGCCTTCTTGACGAAGCCGTGCTCCTCGCGGCTGATGTTTCGGATGCCGACCGGCACGATCGGGCAACCCAGATCGCGAATGCGGCGCATCACGCTGGCGTGCGAATAGGGCGTGCCCTCGTATTCGTTGCGCAGGTCGAGGTGCGCGTCGATCTGCAGCACCGAGAGCTTCTTGTGGCGGGTCATCACCGCGCGAACCAGCGCCGAGGTGATGCTGTGCTCGCCGCCCAGGCCGAACAGAAACTTGCCGTCACGCACCACGCGCCGCGCCGCAGCGAAGATCTCGTCGTGCATCGCCCGCGGCCCGGCCATGTGCGGCGCCAGCGGGTCGAGCGTGGCCACCCCGGCTGCGAAAAACTCTCCCTCCAGTTCGTCGTCAAACAACTCCACCTGTTGCGACGCAGCGATGATCGCCGCGGGCCCTTCGCGCGTGCCCGCCTGAAAGGAGGTGGTCGAGTCGTAGGGAATGGGCAGCACGGCGAAGCGCGCCCGATCGTAGCCGCTGTACCGCGCGGGCAGGCCGAGGAAGTTGTCGGGCACGTTGGCCATAGCGAATGTTAAGTCCTTTGTCTGGAGCCGGCTTACCCAGCGGCCTGAAGAGTGTTTCCTGAGGAACCCCGACCCGCCGACGAGCCCGTCTCAACACATCACCCCGGAAGCGTTCAGCTCAATCCGGGTACCTGCTTTTTCAGTTCCGGGTTGGTTCGCGCCGTCTCGCGCAGCTCGGCCACGATTTGCTCAAGCCGGGTGAACAGCCGGCGGTGCGGGCGCGGCTTGGCACGAATGAGCACGTATTGCGCAATCAGCGGAAAGGTGATCGAGGCGCACGAATACACGACCACGTTGTTCTTGAACGCGTCCTTGATCTTGCCCCAGCTTCGCGCTTCGCCCGGCGTCGCCCCGGAAAGCCCGCCCCAGTGCGGCGCGTCGGTGGTAAGTTGCAGAAAATAATCGTGCCCCCCCTTGGAGCGGTCCATCAAAATCTGGTGCAGCGTCGGCTGCGTCTGCAAGTAGAAATTCTTGGGCGATCCGCCGCCGATCTCCACCACGCCGTTGGACTCCGCGTCGCGCACCAGCGCCGCCGTCTCGATCACGTCCAGCACCGGGCTCAAGTTCACGTCGCGACCGAAGAGCTGCGGCACAATCAGGTTCATGCCGATCGACGAATCCCCCGGCGACGACGTGTAAATGGGCACGTCGTACTTCGCGGCCGTCGCCAGCAGCGAACGCTCCGGATGCGGCGCAAACTCCGCGATCCGCCGGCCCAGGTGGTGGTGCAGCGCGGCGGTGGAGAAGGGCTTCGTCGTGTCAAAGCCCTGCAACGCGCGCAGCACCACGTTGTCGGTGGCCATCAGCGTCTCTTCTTCGCCGATGTACACGTCATAAATTCGCGCCACGCCCTCGTCGGCCAAGGCGTTGTCGTCCACGTCCGGGCTGCCCTGCACCATGGGCATGTCGAATGCGCGGTGCAGATCGTGGTACAGGTTCGCCCCCGTGGCGATCATGAAGTCGACGAAGCCGCGTTCGATCAGCGAGATGAACGCGCCGCTCATGCCGATGGGCGTCATCGCCCCCGCCACCGTCAGCGCGACGGTCGCCCCTTCGTTGAGCATGTGCGCGTAGAGCCGGGCCCCCTCGCCCAGACGCCGCCCGTTGAACCCGCTGCCGGAAAAAACGTGGTCGAGAAAGTCGGCGACGTTCTCGTTGCCCGCCAGGCGCATCGGCTCGATGGACCGGCCCCCCAACAGATCCTTGCGTTTCGGGCAATCCTCGTGGTGTGGCTGGTGCGGATGCATGACGCTAGACGATGAACACCACCGCGGCCACGGCGGTGGTCCACAAACCGTTCTTGTCGCCCTCCACCGTCTGCACCACGGCACGCGTGCTGACCACCAGCCCTTCGGAGCGGTAAATGTCGCGCCGCTCGTTGTAGGCCTTGTCGGGGTCGAGGTCGATGCCCTGCGTGGTGGCGAGCATGGACGCGGCCATGTCCTCCACGTAGTCGCTACACGCCTTCTGGGTCATGCCGAAGCCGTGGTGCTCCGAGATGTACCCGTGCTGCGACTTATTGGAAGGCAGCGCCAGACCGATGCCCGCACACGCCAGGCGGTTGGGCTCGCTGGTGCGCGAGTCGGCCATGACGCAGAACACGATCTGCCCGGGCGTCAGAATCTTGAGGCCCTTTTCGCGGGTGATGATCTTGCACTTCGGCGGGTAGATGCTGCTGACGCGCACCAGGTTGAACGCCGCGATGCCCGCGTCGCGCAGCGCTTCTTCAAAGGATTGCAGGTTGTGGCGATGCTTGCCGGTACCCTTGGTGAAAAACATCTGGCTGGGAACGAAGTTTCCTTGCAAGAATGCGTCTCCTTCGGCTGTCATGAGAACTCGCTGGATCACCCAAACGGGGAAACGACTCGCGCCGCCTCTTATTGCGCGGACAACGTAGGCATTCCGCCGCGGTTGTCAACGCCCGGCGCGAGATTTCACAACCTGAGGTCGAGCGACTTTCCGCCGCGGCGGCCCACGCGGCGCTCCGATGCCTGCGCCATCCGCGCGGTCCGCGGCAGGAATCGTTCTCGGAGGGCGCGGCCGGGCAGCGCGTGATTTCGACGGCGCGGTTCCGGCCCAGTAGGGCTTGCGTTGACTCCTGCTTTGAACAGAATCCGCTCATGGCCTTGACCCGCCGCGAGCGACCCATCCTCTTCGCTAACCTCGTGTATGTCCCGGCGTTTACCGCCGTCGCCCTTTCCGGACGCAATTACGAGTTCCTGCTCTACGTGCTTGTCATTCTCGTCGTCGGCGGGCTGATCGTCTGGAAACAGCACCGCTTGCGCTTCGATCCGCCGATCCTCTGGGGGCTGACCATCTGGGGATTGCTGCACATGGCCGGGGGCAACCTCCGCGTCGGCGACGGCGTGCTCTACAGCGTGGTCTTGCTGCCCATCTGGCCGGCGCATGAGATTCTGCGCTACGATCACATGGTCCATTGTTTCGGCTTCGGCGTGGCCACGCTGGTGGCGTTTCATCTGCTGCGGCCCTACCTGCGCGAACCGGTCGAAAACTGGCGTACGCTGTCGTTTCTGGTGCTCTTGATGGGCTCGGGCTTCGGCGCGCTCAACGAAATCATCGAGTTTCTCGCCGTGCTGACCATGCCCGAAACCGGCGTGGGCGGCTACGAGAACACCCTGTGGGATCTGGTCTTCAACTTCCTGGGCGGGCTGGTCGCTGTGGTGTGGATCAACGTCCGCCGTCGGACGGAACAGGCCGCAAAGGCTTGAGCGGCGCCCTACGGGAATTGTGCCGCGAGCCGCCCCAGTAACCGCGGGGCGGCAGCGCGGCGGTTCGGTCGCAGGCACTTGCCGGATTCTCAACCCCTTGCCGGATCCCGCCGACAACTGATTTGACGCCGCCGGGGGCGCTTTCTAGACTCTGATCGCGATGGGCCGGATGAGATTCCTCGACATCACCGTTGCCTGCTGGGCCTTGTTGCTGGCCCCCACGCTTTGCGCCGGCGGCCTGCTGCACCACGCCTGCGCCAATCACGATCACGAGCCGACGGGCTGCCCGCACGAATCCCACTGTGCAACCGACCCCTGCGGCGTGGTTACCATTCGCATCGAGGACGCCCACGACGTCGATGGCATCCCGCCGGCACTCGACGGCCTTGCCGTCGCGCCCACCGCGGTGGCAGGTAACCTGTTCCGTCCAACCGCTCCGCACCCCTGCGACCCCGATCCACCCATTGCGATGGTCGGGTTTGCGCCCGTTCGCACCATCGTCCTGCTCATCTGATTCTTCACTGCTCGTCACCCTTACGGCCGCCGGCGGCTTCGCTGCCGCCGCGACCGCACTCCTCTGACTTGTAAACCAATCGTGGGGCGCCGCCCTTGTGCCCGCCCCTCGACAGCCGGCGCCAAGACCTGGTGCCGGCATTATGGATTCGCCGCCGCGCCCGCAGGTTCGTTCCATGAAAGCTACGCATCCATTATCCGTTGCGCTACTCATTCTGGCAGCCGCCCACGGCTGCGCCACGGTCGATCCCCGGCCCGACTATCAACACGCCGCGCGCCGCATCGCCGAAGCCACCGGCCCCTTCGAGACCCCGCCGCCCGACGGAGACCCGGCAACCGATGAGAGCGTCCGCGCCCTGCTCGATGACGGCCTCACCGCCGACGAAGCCGTCCAGCTCTGCCTGCTCAACAATCCCCAGGTGCGCAACGCGTTTCTTTCGATCGGCATCGCGCGCGCCGACGTGGTCCAGGCCGGTCTGTACACCAACCCATCGCTTGCCCTCGCGGTGCGTTTCCCGGACGGCGGCGGGCTGGTCAACATCGAAGCCGCCCTCGCGCAGCGCATCGCCAACCTGTGGCTGGTTCCGTTGCGCCGCCGCGCCGCCCAGGCGGAGCTTGACCAGCGCATTCTCGACGTCGCCCGCGAGGTCAGCATCCTGGCACTGCAAACGCGCGATCAATATTACCAAGCCGTCGCGGCCGATCGCCGCTTGCTCATCGCCGGAGAAAACAGCGCCCTCGCCGCCCAACTGCGCGATGCCGCACTCACCCGCCAGCAGGCCGGCGCCGGCGGGCAGATCGACGTCAACCTCGCGCGCGCCGGCGTGCTCGACGCCAGACTCGCCGCGCACGAGGCGGACCTTGCTGCCTACCAGGCGCGGCGGCAGCTTGTTGCGCTGCTGGGCTTGTCGACCCCGCCGGACGAATTGACGCTCGCCGATGCGCTCCCCAGCCCCCTCGCCTTGGCCGTGTCCGAGCTCCAGGTCGTCGCGCTGGCAAAATCGCACCGTCTCGACCTGCAGGCCGCGCAGCAGGTCGTGGCCGCCGCGGAGGCCCGCGTCCGGCAGGAAAAACGCAGCGTGTTTGCGGATGTCGAGCTCGGCCTGTCCGTCGAGCGCAGCGACCGCCCCGCCAGCAGCGACGGCGGCTACCTGGGCAATGCGGCCCGCGCCACTGTCGATGCCGGCGCCCTGTCACTTCCCCCGCCCAATCCCTCCGACGCCGGCCAGGATGTCATCCTCGGACCCGCGCTCAGCCTTTCGCTGCCTATCTTCGACCAGAACCAGGCGCAGATCGCTCGCGCCGAATTGGCGCACCGCCAGACCCTCGCGGCCATGCACGCGCTTCAACTGGACGTCATCCAGTCGGCCCGCGCCGCCCTGCAACAGGCGCGAACCGCGGCCGAGGTCGCGGCGCTCTATCGCGATGAACTGATCCCCCTGCTGGAAACCAACCTTGAACTTTCGGGCGAAGCCTATCGCGCCGGCCGCACCGCCTTTCTTTCGGTCCTGGAGGTGCAGCGCGAACTTCTTAAGAGCCGCACACGCCACGTCGAAGCGCAGCGCGACGCCGCCCGCGCCGTCGTCGAACTGGAAATGGCCGTCGGGCTGCCCATCGCCGACATCGTATCGCGCGCCACGGAACACCACGGCGGCCCGGCCCCGGAGGCGGCAACGAACCCTGAACATGCGGAAGAACCGAACCATGACGAATAATCGCGTGAATCGCAGACGTAAGCCACGACGAAACGACGCCCGCTGGTACGCGCCGCCGCGACGCGCGCTGCAGCCCACCGGCTGGCGTACCGCGGCACGGCTGACCTTCTTGTTTTCCCTCTGCCTGATCAGTGCCTGTTCGCGCTCCGCGCGGGACAACGCTCCCCCACCGGCCGGCGACCACCACGACAATGACCATGCCGACGCCCCCACCAACCGTGTCTCCGTCCCGGAGACCGTCCGCCGCAACCTCGGCATCACCTTCGCCAAGGTCGAGTCCCGCGCCGTCTCACGCACGCTCCGCGTACCCGGCCGGTTCGAACTCGAACCGCACGCCCGCCGCGAATACCGCACCATGCTCAGCGGGCGCGTCGAACTGCACGTGACCCAGTACCAACCCGTGGAAACAGGAACGCTGCTCTTTACGCTCGACTCGCCCAATTGGCGCGAGCTTCAGCAGCGCCTCAACGAAACCGAGCTCCAGATCCGCCAGGCCAGGGCCCGCTACGAAAACATCGACCCGCTGCTCGCCGCCCACGAACACCATCACACGGAACTCGAACATGGCGTCGCCCTCTGGCAGCAGCGCGCCGCCGAGATTGATCCGCTCGAAGCGTCCGGTGCAGTGGCCGCCCAGGAGATCGCCCAGGTCCGCGCCGCCCTCTTCAGCGCCCGCGCCGCATTGGCCGAGACGCTGGAAAAAGAGGCGGAGCTACTCTCCCGCAAGGGCGAAATCAGCGCCGAGTGGGATGCGGCACGCGAGCGTTTCGATCTGCTGCTCGCCAACGCCGGCTCGCTGCTGAGCCTGGACAAGTCCCTCCTCGTCGGTCCCGCGCCGCCGGGCCGGGGACTCCATGTTCACCCCGGGGAAGTCACCCCCCATCAGCACCCCCTGTGGCGCGAACTCCAGTTCGTGGAGGTCCGTGCCGCCTCGCCCGGAATTGTCGAAACCCTCCAACTCACCAACGGCGCCTGGGCGGCCGAGACCAGCCTCGTCCTCACCACCGTCCAGCCCGACCGCCTGCGCTTCCGCGCCCGCGGGCTCCAGAGCGACCTGGGCCGGCTACGCGACGGACTGGCGGCGCGCATCGTCCCGCCCAAGGGCGGCAGCATCCCATTGCAGGACACCATGACCGGATCGATTGCCCTCGGTCTCGGCGCCGACGCCGACGAGCGCACCGTCGAGATCCTTATGACCCCCGCGCAGCTCGCCGCCTGGGCCCGTCCCGGAATGGCCGGCCATCTGGAAATCGTCACCGAGGGAACCGACCAGCCCGAACTGGCCATCCCCCTCTCCGCCACCATTCGCGACGGACTCACCACCGTGATCTTCCGGCGCAACCCCAGGAACCCCGACGAAGTCATTCGCCTCGAGGCCGACCTGGGCATCCACGACGGACGCTGGGTGGTGGTTCGAAGCGGCGTCAAGGAAGGCGACGAGGTCGTATTCGAAGGCGTCTACCAACTGATGCTCGCCTCCTCCAACGTCGTGCAAAAGGGCGGCCACTTCCACGCCGACGGCACCTTCCACGCAGACCCCGACCACTAAAGGAACGCCCGCCCATGTTGCAACGAGTCATCGCCTTTTCGCTCAAGAACGCCGCGCTGGTCATCTTCGCCGGCGTGCTGCTGATCGTCTTCGCCCTGTACCAGCTTCCGCGCCTGCCGGTCGACGTGTTTCCTGAGCTGAACGCCCCCACGGTGGTCATCCTCACCGAGGCCGGCGGACTCGCCGCCGATGAGGTCGAGCAGTATGTCACCTTCCCCATCGAGACTGCGGTCAACGGCCTGCCCGGCACGCGCCGCGTCCGCAGCTCTAGTGCCATTGGACTGTCACTGGTCTGGATCGAGTTCGACTGGGGCGAAGATATTTACCGCGCCCGCCAACTGGTCGGCGAACGACTGGCCGCGGTCCGCGAAGCGCTCCCGCCCGGCGCGCACAGTGAAATGACGCCCGTGACCTCCATCACCGGCGAGGTCATGCTACTGGCGCTCTCCTCGCCCGGCGGCGCGGTCACCGAACTCGAACTCCGCGCGTTCGCCGAGTTCGACCTGCGGAACCGGCTCCTCGCCGTGCCCGGCGTCGCCCAGGTCGTCGCCATCGGCGGCAGCCTGCCCGAGTACCAGGTCAACGTCCGCCAGGACCGCCTCGCGCTGTACGACCTGACCATTCAGGACGTCATCGCCGCCGCCCGCAGCGCCCACAGCACCGCCAGCGCCGGCTATCTTCCCAACGTCGATCGCCTCGAAATCCCCATCCGCCAATCCGCGCGCGTGCAGCGCGTCGCGGATATCGCCAACACCCTTGTCAAGTATCACGCCGGTACGCCGGTGCTCATCGGCCAGGTGGCCGACGTCGAACTCGGGGCCGCTCCCAAACGCGGCACCGCCGCCGACCGCGCCAACCCCGCGGTCGTGCTCAGCGTGCAGAAATCGCCGGGCGTCAACACCCTCGCGCTCACCGAACAGATCGACCGCGCCCTCGATGCCATCGACCAGAGCCTGCCCCCCGGCCTGCTGCTCAACCGCCACGCCTTTCGCCAGGCGCGATTCATCCAGATATCCGTCGATAACGTCATCCGCGTCCTCCAGGAAGCCACGATCATCGTGGCCGTCATCCTCATGCTCTTCCTGCTGAACGCCCGCACCACCGCCATCACGCTCACCGCGCTGCCCCTGTCGCTGGCCGCCACGCTGGTGGTGCTGTGGTGGTTCGGCCTGTCGATCAACGTGATGACCCTCGGCGGGCTGGCGGTGGCCATCGGCGTGCTCGTCGACGACGCCATCATCGACGTGGAAAACGTCTACCGCCGCCTCCGCCAGAACGCCGCCCTTCCCGCCGACCGGCAGCGGCCCTTCGTCGACGTCATCTTCGACGCCAGCAACGAGATCCGACCCGCCATGGTCTTCGCCACGGTCATCATCGTGATCGTCTTCGTGCCGTTGCTCTTTCTTCAGGGGCTGGAGGGCCGCTTCTTCCGGCCGCTGGGCGTCACCTACATCATTTCCATCGTGGCCTCGCTGGTGGTCGCCCTGACCGTGACCCCGGCGCTGTGCCGCTTCCTTCTGCGACCGGGCCGGACCGCGACCCCAAGAGTGCCGGCACATGGCACCAACCCGCACGCCGACGGCTTTCTCGTGCGTGCCCTCAAACGCATGTACCAACCCTCGCTGCGCTGGTCCCTCCGCCATCGCTTCTTCGTCCTGGCCGCCTCCCTCGTCGTCTCCCTGGCAGCGCTGACTCTCGGCAGCACTTTCGGAACCAGCTTTCTGCCCGCCTTCAACGAGGGCACCTACACCGTTTTCCTCATGGCGCCGCCCGGTACGTCGCTCCAGGAAAGCGACCGGCTGGCGCGCGGCGTCGAGCAGCGCCTCGCCGCCATCCCCGGCGTGCGCAGCGTCACCCGCCGCACCGGACGCGCCGAACGCGACGAACACGCCGAACCGCCCAGCAGCTCCGAAATCGACGTCACCGTCGGCCCCGAGGGCGACCACGAGCAGGTTCGCCGCGATATCGACGCCATCCTCGCCCACGTGCCCGGCATCACCACCATGGTGGGTCAGCCCATCGAACACCGCCTCTCGCACATTCTCTCGGGCACGCCCGCCGCCATCGCCGTCAACGTCTTCGGCGACGATTTGGCGCAGCTCCGCCGACTCGCCAAGGAAATCGAGTCCGCCCTCAAAACCGTTCCCGGCGCGCGCGACGTCGCCGCCAACCGCGAAGTGCTCATCACCTCGCTGCCCGTTCGCTACCGCGCGCAGGAACTCGCCGCCGCCGGACTCACCCCCGCCGCCGCCGCCGAGCAGGTTCAGGCGGCCATGTACGGCGAAATCGTCGCCGAGGTGAACGAGGGCGTCCGCCGCTTCCAGATGGCCGTGCGCCTCGCACCCGAAGAACGCGAACGCATCGATCAGCTTCGCGCCCTCCAGCTTCGCGGGCTCGGCGGGGCCATCGTCCGCCTCGAGGAAGTGGCCGACATCGGACCCGAGTTGACCTCCAACCTCATCGCCCGCGAAAACGCCCAGCGCAAGGCGCTCATCTCCTGCAACGTCGCCGCGGGCTTCAACCTCGGCCAGTTGGTCGAGGCGGTACGCGACAAAGTCGATCCCATCGTCCGCCGCGCGGGTTACCACGTGCACTATGGCGGTCAGTTCGAAGCCCAGCAGTCCGCCGCCAAGACCATTTACGTGGCCGGCCTCGGCGTGATCGTGGTCATGGTCATGCTCCTGCAGCTCTCCACCGGCTCACTCCGCGCCGCTTTGCTGGTGATGGTCAACCTGCCGCTGGCGGTCATCGGCGGCATCGTCGCCATCTACCTGACCGAGTCCCATCACTGGGTCGCCAACACCCTGGCGCTCTTCGGACTTTCCAACCAGCGCTACGAAGCGCCGGTCATCTCCATCGCCAGCATGGTCGGGTTCATCACCCTGTTCGGCATCGCGGTGCGCAACGGCATCCTCCTCGTCAACCACTACCAGCACGTCATGGAAAAAGAGGGTAAACCGCTGCACGAGGCGATCGTGCAGGGTTCCATCGAACGGCTCGTGCCCATCCTCATGACCGCGCTCAGCGCCGCCCTCGGGCTGATCCCCCTCGCCCTCGCTGCCGGAAAGCCCGGCAGCGAGCTGCTCGCCCCGCTGGCCGTGGTCGTGCTCGGCGGGTTGATGACCTCGACCCTGCTCAACGTCATCGTGGTCCCTGCCGGCTACTCGATGATCTTCGACCCCCCGTGGTCGCGTGCGGCGCGCGTGGCGCCGCTCGCCCAGCCGCGAAATGACAACCCCATGACACCGGGAGAAACGAAATGAGAAACGCCCTTACCGTCGTCGCCCTCACCGCCGCCCTCACCGCCGGATGCGAGAAGAAGGCCGAAACGCCGCCACCCCCGCCGGCCGCCGCCAAACAGCCGGAGGCCCCCACGGAAGGACCTTCCAAACCCACCAACCCCGCCGCGCCCTCTGGCGGGCACCACGGGGAACCCGTCGCCCTCGGCACCGCCGCCCTCGGCGAACTCACCGTCCGTGCCGCCCGCGACAGCAGCGATCTCACCCCCGGCGGAGACGCCCCCATCGACGTGTGGATCACCGACGCCGCCGGCGCCCCGGTGCGCGTTTCGGCCGTCCGCTTCTGGATCGGCACCGCCGACGCCCGCGGATCGGTCAAGGCCAAAGCCGAAATCGAGGACCCGCAGGTGCCCAACCACTGGCACACCCACGCGGAAATCCCCGACCCCCTGCCCCCCGACGCGCAGCTCTGGGTCGAGGTCGAAACCGCCCCCGACCACCGCGCCGCGGTCGCGTTTCCGCTCAATCCGTAGCACAAGGCCCATGCCGCGCAACTGACCCCGAGCAAGGTACCGGCAGGGTCTGTCCGCGCCGATGCCCGTCGGTCGAATGCGGTAATCGAAGACGTAGGGCGGGCTCCGCCCGCCTCCCCGGCGATATACGAGCTACGGCGGGCATAGCCCGCCCTACGATTGGCTGCGCCGGTCGCCGCAACACCATACCCGCACATCTCAGCAGCAAGAGGAACCCCACCGAGGGTTCGGGAACCATGACCACGTTGTCGATCGCCCCGAAAAAGACTCCATTCTCAAAAGGCCCATATCCGGCCAATCGTATGGTGTCGAATTCCGCGCCACCGATTTCGAGGACGTCATGATACGCACAACAATCCAGAATTTCGATCGAGTCTGAAACAACCAGAACCCCGTTGCGATACCCTTCCAAGGCGATGGAGTTGCCGATGGTAAATCCTTCGACCGCGAAATGGAAAACATCGACGCTTGCATAAGTCTCAAAGCGCCCCCGGGTCGCACGAATTTCCCCGAACTGCGCCGATCCGCCCACCAGCGAACCGGGCCCGAAGGCACCCACGCCCAGGACATTCGGCGGGGTAAATGAGGACAATTCGTTGGGAAACAATGCAAATACATCGGCCACGTCGTCAATCGCAAAGGCGTTGGGAGCGACGGACGAGCGGGCATCGGGCTGGAAAAACGTAATTCCCCCGTCGGTCAGAACGTCACCGTACAGCCCCTCCGTCAGCGTATCGAACGTAGCCATCGATGCGACGGCGGAAGAAGCAGAGCCGCTGGTGGCTATGGCCCAACCGACGGCGAGAAAAGCAGTAGATCGCAAACCGCATCGGCGCCGAAACCTTGCGCTGTTGCGTGGCCGCCCGGCTACCGTAATGCCCACCCCAAGAAGAACGAGCAGCGTGGTTGCTGGTTCGGGGACAGGAGCGCCGAAAAACGCAAATGTGACATTTGCCTCGTACTCGATGGTCGTAACTCCTGGTGTTACGAATACCTCCTCGAAATGGAAGTCATTCACAGTAAGGCGCACTTGGGTCAGTTCGTACCCGAAGAGATCGGGCACGCTCCCACTCTCCGGTTCGCGCCCGAAAAATAGCGACTCATTGTAGATAATGCCTCCTGCCGCCCCATGGGCCCACTTCGTGCTGACGAGGACTTGATCATCAACGCCGTTAGTCAGAATGCCTGCGAGCAGAGCAAAAGAACCACTTCCATCGTTGGGGAAGTCCACGATCCCATGGTCGTCCAGCCCCCAAAAGACCCCGTGTCCAATCGATGCCTGTTCATTTCCGTTGAGTGCCAAGGAGGTCAACGTAAACTGCGCCCGAGCATCGCTTTGTACGGGGGCGTGCCCCCCTTGGATGACGTGCGACACTCCGATCAACACAGGCCCGGCCTCCGCAGTCCCTCCCATCGCCATGACACTGCCCAACATCAGCATCCATGAACCCGTCCGAGTGAACATGATCCTGCTCTCCTTAATAGCGGCCTGCGTGATCGGTCACGGACGATGCCCCTCGAATCCGACCGACAAAGATCAACTCGCCCGACCACCGGGTCGAGAAGGGTGTCTTACGGCAGTTGCTATACCCATGCCAAACAGAATGAGTATCGCCGTCGTCGGTTCAGGAATGGGATGTCCCCAGATTTCGTACACCCCTCCGAAGATGATCTCGGTTCCCTTCTGGTCGGGCAGGTCAGGAAGGTCCATTTCCGTCATGCTGAACGTCACGTGCCGGTCGATGCGCTCCACGCGGTAACCGAAAAGGTCATACGCGGAAACACGCGGCACATGAACAGCAATCAACTCCTCCCCGCCGATCAACCCCAGCACGCTGATTTCCTGATAGCCCGAACCCACCTCGCCGTGCAGCGAACGCCCGTCCGTCAGCAGTCGCGCAACCGTTGCGAAATCGGGATCGTCGCCGAACGTGACCGACTCGCTGATCGTCACTGGCGGGCCGTTGATGCGTATCGTAACTCTGGTGTCCTCGAACAGATCTCCGCCGTCCGCATAGCCGATGACGGTGTAAAGCAACCGATCTCCGACGGCGAGTTCATCAATAAGACGGTTGTCTGTCCCGTGCCAGGTGTTGGAAAGGGTTCCCAAGAGAATCGGCCCCGCCGTGGCCGGCCCGCAAATCAATGCGAATACCACCGCTCCAACTTTCGCGCTTCGCGTTGCCATATCGACCTCCATGAACCTTTTCGACCTGCGATCAGTGCGGGTCCCGGCTCACACAGCTCGGATGCCCGCGTCTTGCCGGCGCAGGGTACGAATCGGCGCCGGCAATAACCAGTGCAATGCCACGGAAGACCTCACCAATTTCGTCACGTTTCCAAACGGCAGGACCGCCATTGTCGGCGCATCTACCCACTACACCCGCCCGCGCTCCTGACCCGCGCGACGCGGGTCGATTCGGTCCAGAATCGCCCGCCGCAGCCACAACCATGGCCAGGTCAACACGCGGAACACGCGGATGTACCACGGACGCCGATAAGACGCCGCCAGCACCTCCGCCGTCAACTGGTCCGGCCGCGTCCGCCGTTGCAACTTCACCAGGTGATAGCAGTCGCCATGCTGAAACCACCGCCGCAGCGCCGTCAGCGGCCAACGCTCCCCGCCCCAGCGCGGCGTGAGCCACGCAATCTGAAAATCAAACAGATACGGCCGGCCGTCCTCGCCCACCAGCACGTTCTCGCACTTTTCCAGGTCCACCACGGCCACCCCGCGCGCATGTATCGCCGCCACCAGTTCGCGCAGCCGCGAATGAAACTCGTCATGGACCCGTTCCCCCTTGGCCAGCGGATGCCCCGGCACGAATTCGCGAATCAGCCCGGTGGATTCAAACCGCGCAAGCAGCCGCGGAATCCCCGCCAGCCCCTCCAGCCGCTCGAGCGCCGCACACTCCCGCCCCGCCAGCCACCGCCCCGCCCAGCGCATCGGCAAAAAAAACAACCACGCCTGCCGGTTGACCTTGAGCAGCACCTCCCCGCCCGCCCCCGCATACAACGCCGTGACTGCGAAGAAATCATTCTTGAATACCCGCACCAGTGAGTAGTCGACCGACCCCAGCGAGATCACGCCGGGAAGCGCCCTTCGCCCCAATGCGCGCAGGAATGATGGAACACCATCGGTCATCGAACTGTCGTTCCCCCGAACCATGTCCGGAAGTATAGGAATGGAAACCACGCGGGTGAACCGGTCCCCGCCCGTCGCCAGGCGCGCCTTACATCAGGTTGACCGGGTCGACGTCCACAATCACCGTCGCGGTGGATTTCAACAGGCGGTTGCCCAGCACGTGGTCCATCAGCCGATGCAGGTCGGCCGCGGTGGCCGTGCGAATCACCAGGTCGTAGCGATACTTGCGCCGCAGGCGCCGCAGGGCGCAGGGGTTGGGGCCGAGTACGTCCGCGCCGCCGATAGCGAGCGCCGCCAGGGCGCCGCGCACCCGCTCGGCCAGCGCTTCGCCCTGCTGCTCCGCGGTCTCCTCGCGCGCGTGCGAAACGACAATCCGCGCCAGCCGGCGGAAGGGTGACAACCCGACGCGGCGGCGCACCTCGAGCTCGGCGGCGGCGAACGATTCGTAGTCGTGCCGCAGGGCGAAATTCAGCGACGGCAGGTCGGGCATGGTGGTCTGCACGACCACGCGCCCGGTAGACTCGGCCCGCCCGGCCCGCCCGGCCACCTGCGTGATGAGCTGAAACAGCCGCTCTTCGGCCCGAAAGTCGGCGGCCAGCGCGACGGGGTCCGCGTCGATCACGCCGACGAACGACACCGCGGGGAAGTCGAGCCCCTTGGCGATCATCTGCGTGCCCACGAGCACGTCGAACTGGCGGTGCGCGAAGTCGTCGACCATCGTCTGGTACTGCCGGCGATGGTGCATGGTGTCGCTGTCGGCGCGGCGGATCCGCGCCGTGGGAAAGCGCTGCGCCAGCACCTGCTCCACGTGCTGCGTGCCGGCGCCGAAGGTGACCAGTTCGCTTCCGCAGGCGGGATTGCTGCATTGCTTGGGCGCCGGCCCGCGATAACGGCAGTAGTGGCAGGTCAGGTGCTGCGCCGTCGCGTGCAGCACCAATCCCACCTGGCAATTGGGGCAGGTGACGCGGCTGCGACACGCGGCGCAGAACAGGCGGTGCGCGTAACCGCGCCGGTTGATGAGAATCAACGCCTGCTCGCCGCGCGCCAGCGTCTCCTCCAGCCCCTTCTCCATGGCGCGGGAAAAAAGCGCCGTGCTGCGGCCCGCGCCCCATTCGTCGCGCATGTCCACGATCTGCACCCGCGGCATGGGCAGCTCGAGCACCCGGCGGCGCAGCGCGACGCGCCGATAGTCCTTGCGCGTTGTGCTGTGGTGCCACGTTTCCAGCGATGGTGTGGCCGAGCCGAGCACCACGGGAATCCCCAGCAGGCTCGCCCGCAGGATGGCCACGTCGCGCACGTGAAAGCGCGGCGCCTGCAGGTTCTTGTAGCTGCCCTCCTGCTCCTCGTCGACGCAGATCAGGCCCAGCGCCGGACAGGGCGCGAACACGGCGCTGCGCGTGCCGATCACCACCGGGCGCAGCCCCACGGCAATGTCGCGCCAGATGAGCGAACGCTGCGACTCGCTCAGCGCACTGTGCACCACCGCCACCTGGGCAAACCGCGCCGCCAGCCGCTGCACCAGTTGCGTGGTGAGCACGATCTCCGGCACCAGCAGAATCGCCTGCCGGCCCGCGGCGAGCACCCGGCGCATCGCGTGCACGTACACCTCGGTCTTGCCCGAACCGCTCACGCCGAACAGCAGGGTCACGGAGAATTCCGCAGCGGCAATGGCGCTGTCGATCTGCGCAAGCGCGGCGCGCTGCTCGTCGTTCAGCGCAAAGTCGGGCTCCGCCGCGGCGACCGCGAAGTCGTCCGCGGGCGGCTCGGCGGGGGCCTCGCGCACGACCGTGACCTCGACCGTTCCGCTTTTGACCAGTGCGCGGAGCACCGCCGGCGAAGCGCCCGAAGCTTGCAGCACCTCCTTCACCGGCACCGGACCGGTGGCGCGGGACAGCGCCTCAAGAAGTGCCGACCGCTTGGCACTCATGCGTTCGCCCGCCCGCCGTTCGCCGATCGGGCCCAGCAGCCGGACGTAGCGCACGCTGCGCAGCCCGCGCTGCCGGCGCACCGCTTCGGGTGTGATGGCGTGCAGCGTCTTGCCCAGCGGGCAGGCATAGTGCGCCGCGATGCGCCGGCCCAGAACCACAAGTTCCGACGTCAGAAAGGTGTCCTCGTCGAGCAGCGCGTCGACGGGGCGCAACGTGCTTTCCCACAGGCGCCGATCCAACCCCACCACGTAACCCGGCACACCGCGACCCGTCCGCCCCACGGGGATGCGGACGCGCCGGCCGATCGCGATCCGCGCCGCCATCGCCTCCGGCACCGCAAAGGTATAGGTGCGATACACCGGCAGCAGCGGGGCCACCTCGGCCACCATGCCCACGCGGCTTTCGCCTTCCTCGACAAAGAGGAACTCAGAATCGGGGTCAGAAGGTCGCAGGGGCATCGAGGGGCATCTTACCCGATCGCCGCCCGATACGACCATACAACTTCATACGACAGCTTTCCGCAAAATCGCCATGTTGCCGGACTCTCCGCAAGTGATTCCCAGTTGCCGTACCGCGGCGTCGGGAAGTACCATCCGCAGGTGTGTTTCAAATGCAGGATGGGGACGGGAGACCGTGACGTGCCATTGTTCACAAGCGGGATGAATCGCGGGAAGAGCCGCAGGCTTCCCCACGGATTCGGGCGCATCGTGTCGTGGGGGCTGGTCGCGCTTGCGCCGCTGGCGGGCGCCGGATCGACCTGTTTCGCACAGGAAACCGACGAAACGCCTGCCGCCGCGGCGGCGCTGCCGGAGGGGCTGTGGCCGTCGCCGAAGCTGATGCAGCTCATGCTGACTCGCTGGGCCGAAGAAGTAAGCGACACCTACGAGCTGGACGACGGTCAGCGCCGGACGGTGCGCGAGGACATCACCCGGCGCTGGGGCACCTTCCTGACCGAACGGCGCAGCACCATTCAACCATTGATCAACGAATTCATCGAGATGCGCATGGAACTGGAACCGCCCGACCAAGAACGTGTCAAGGCGTGGGCCGAGCAGGCGCTGCCGATGCTCGACCAGTTCCGCGAACAGGTTCGCGAGGGCAGCGGCGAGTTTCGCAAGGTGCTAAAGCCCTTGCAGCGCGCCAAGTTCGAAGTGGACGCGCTGCAATTCGGGGTCGGACTGCGGGTCGCGGAATACAAGCTGAAACAGTGGCAGGGGGGCGAGTTCGAACCGGGAGATTTCTGGGAACCGCTGCGCCGCAGCGAACGCGTGGAAAACTGGCAGAAGCGCCGGGAAGACCGCCTGGAGCATCGCAAGCGGATCGAACAGGAAGTGGCCCAGACAACCGCCGAAACGCCCGCGGAGCCGCCCGACCAGATCGAACTCGAAATGGACGCGTGGGAACGACACGTGGCCGAGTTCATCGCCCGCTTCGGGCTCGATGAGGGGCAACAGTCCGCGGCGCGCTCCTTCCTTTCCGAACTGCAAGGCCGTGCGCTGGCGCACCGCGACCGCCGCCGCGAGGACATTCGCAAGCTCGAAGAGCGCATGGCCCGACCGACCAGCGGCCCGGCCGAAGTGGACGAGATCAAGAAGAAACTGGTCGAACTCTACGGCCCGGTCGACGACCTTTTCCAGGAACTGCAGGAGCGTCTGAATTCGCTGCCCACCGCGCCGCAGCGCGCGGCCGCTTCCGAGAAGGCGGCTGAAGTCAATGCCTCCCCGCCGGCGGCACCGCCCAAGCCGCCGCAGGAAAGTGTCCCCGGCACACCGAGCCGGCCGTAGTGGGGAGTGACCGGCGGCGGGTTCCACACGCACGCGCCGTGGTCATCCGGCGGTGATTATCGCGCCGGCTTGATTTTCCCTCCCCGGACCGTTCCTATACGGTAACGGGGCTCGGCTGCCCTTGTAAGGACGTGTGATTGTGCCCTCGTGGAACCCCAGGACGGCCGCACCGGCATCCACACACAGGAACTCGGCGATCACGATACGACCGGATTGGCTTCGGTGGAGAATACAGATGAGTATGTTTCGAATGCGAACGACGCCCTGCCTGCTCGGGGCGATGGTCGGCTCGGCGCTGCTGGTCGGCTGCGCATCGGGCCTGGAACGGCGTTTCCACGCGCACATTGAATACCTGGCTTCGGACGAACTCGAAGGCCGCGGCGTGGGCACGCGCGGCATCGAGCTGGCCGCAGATTACATCGCCGACGAGTTTCGCCGCATCGGCCTCAAGCCCGCGGGGGAAAACGGCACCTACTTCCAGACCTTCGAGATGCCCGCGGAGCGCCGCCTGAAGGACGACAGCCGCCTGACGTTCTCGCCGGGCGGGGCGCCGCTGAAACTGCGAACGGATTTCGTGCCGCTCGGATTCTCATCGGACGACGCCTTCGAAGGTGAGGTGGTCTTCTGCGGCTACGGCATCGTGACCCCGGACAAACAGCGCGACGACTTCGTCCACGCCGACGTCACCGGCAAAGTCGCGCTGATGCTGCGCGGCGAGCCGCCCTCCATGGCGGATGCCGACGGCGACCCTTCGCGCCACGCGTGGATGCGCAACAAAGTGTACAACGCCAAGGACCGCGGCGCGGTCGCGGTGCTCATCGTCAACCAATCGCCCGAAGAGGGCGCCGCCGATTCGCTGATTGAGTTCGACGCCTCCGGTCCCGACGACTTCGGTATCCCCTGCCTGCACGTCACCCGCGCCGTCGTGGCGCCGCTGCTGGCGGGGGCGGGCCTGCCGTCACTCGCCGACCTGCAAACCAAGCTCGACGGCGGCGCCTACGCCTCCGCCGCGCTGCGCGGCGTGCGCGCCGGCGGAAAGGCGGAGTTCGAGGCCACCCGCGTGCCCACGCGCAACGTGCTGGCCATGTTGCCCGGTCGCGGACCCCTGGCCGACGAAATCGTGGTCATCGGCGCCCACTACGACCACCTCGGCATCCGCAAGCCGATGGAACGGCGCTTCCGCGGCGGCAAGCTGGTGCGCGAAGAATCGGCGCCCGCCATTCACAACGGCGCCGACGACAACGCCTCGGGCGTCAGCGGCATCATCGAGGCGGCGCGGCTGCTGGCGCGGGAGAAAAAGCCCGGACGTAGCGTCCTGTTCATCGCCTTCACCGCCGAGGAATCGGGCCTGCACGGCAGCAAGCACTTCGTGAACGAGCCGACGGTTCCCCTCGAGCGCATGACCGCCATGATCAACCTCGACATGATCGGGCGCATGCCCGAAGGGCGCAACTCCGTGGAAGTCTTCGGCGACGGATCGGGCACCGGGGTCAGCGACGTGCTCCACAGGAACGCAAAGACCCTCGGCCTGGAGGTCGCCCCGGCCGACGACATGGGCGGGCGCAGCGACCATGCCCCGTTCATTCGCAACGATATCCCCGCCATGCACTTCTTCACCGGCATCCACGAGGACTATCACAAGCCCGGCGACGACACCGAAAAAATCAACGTCCGCGACGGCGCCCGCGTCACCCGCCTCGTACACCTGGTTGCCAGGGATCTGGCACAAGTGGAAACGCGCCCGCAGTTTGTGGCCCTTCCCGACAAGGCGCCCGCCGCCGCCGGGGGCTCGCCCTCCTTCCGCGTCGTCATGGGGCTGGCGCCGGGCTACGGCGACGACGGCAAGCCCGGCATGGCCGTGGAAATGGTCAGCCCCGAAGGCCCCGCCGATCTGGCCGGCATGAAGGCAGGCGACCGCATCGTGCGCATCAGCGGCAAGCCGGTCGCCAACATCTACGACTACATGGCCGCCACGCGCTCCAATAACCCCGGCGACGTCATCGAAGTGGTCGTGCTGCGTGACGGACAGGAGGTTCCGCTTCAGGTGACGCTGGCCGGGGCCCGCTGACGCGACGCGCCCGGCAAATACGCCGCACCAACCCAAGGTGCTTCGACCATGGCCCGCCCCAGCTTGGGACAGATCGGCGACACCTGCACGATGGACATCCGTGTGCGCTACGCGGAGTGCGACGCGATGGGCTACCTGCACCATTCACGCTACTGGGAATACTTCGAACTGGTGCGCACCGAGCTGCTCCGCCGGCGCGGCTTCCGCTACCGCGATTTGGAGGCCGAAGGCGTGCTCTTCGTGGTCTACAAGGCCGCCTGCCGCTACCTCGCCCCCATCCGCTACGACGACGTGGCCCGCGTCACCGCGCGCGTCGAGCGCATCACCCGCACCCGCGTGGACCACAGTTATCAGATTCAGGTGGACGGTGCCCTGAAAACAGAAGCAACCTCCACCCTCGCCTGCGTCGGTCGCGACGGCCACCCCATCCTCATGCCCGAAAAACTCTGGGGCGCACTTCCGTCCGCCATATAGTCCATGGGCATTTCCCCTCCTGTGGGTGGCGCGCGGGAATTGCCGGCTTCCGGTCTGTTTCGACCGACAGCATCAGCCCTTGGATGCGCTCCAGCAATTCTGTCCCGTGTTGTCTCGACCGTCTGTAAATATGGTCACCGCGTCGATCATCCGCCTGCAGTCGTCCGAGATGTTGGCCTCGTACCACATGTCGTCCCAGCCGAAGCGAATCGTGATTCGATCGCCATTGATCTCCCAACTGTAACCGCTGATAACGCCCAGCCAGTGGTCTGAGATGGTCCCGTCCCGGTGGAAGTGCCACAGTGATTCAGAGTCTACGTCACCGTTGCAGTCATAATCGTATTGTAACAACCAGCGATCCCACGGCTCGTAAATGGCGCAGGCACTCGGCTCTTCGACCGGTTCGCGTTCCCACAGCGTAAAGTCCGGGGCGCCGTCATAGTACACGGTTACGGTCCGCTGCACGTCGTCCAGCGGATCGTCAGGCGTCTTGTTGTCATCGGTGTACACATAGCTGCGGCGGTCGCGCGCGCGCAGCAGTTCGTACCAGCCATTGATGGTCATCGGCTCGTCCAGCGACTTGTCGCCCAGCTTGTGATACAGCGTTCGCCCCCACCACGCGTTCCAGTTGGTTTTCACCGCCCAGTCGAAGCCGACCGCATCGGAAGCCCCGGCGCGGGTCAACGTCGCCTGCCACGACCCCCGCCAACTGTAGCAGAAACCCAGGTAGATCAACGGCCGGGCATTGGCAAAGTTGTTAAACTCCGTCAGGTACCGCGGACTGACGAAGTACATCACGTGCTTGGCCGGCTCCGCGTCACCCGCCCGCTTGAACTTCGTCCGCCCCTGTAGAACGCTCCCCCACAAGCCGAAATCTTTGAGCACCGCCGTGGTCACCGCGTCGGCGATTTCGCCGGTCATCAGGTACACTTCCTGAATGTTATTGCGCCGCGGGAAAGGCGCCCCGTGAGAGTAGAAATGCACCACGCCGTAGGCGCCCAACTCCGAGAGCCGGTCCAGCGTGCACTGTTCCCCGAGGTACACCACGAAGCGATCCATGCCGACCTCGTCGAAACGCGCATTGCCCTTTTGCACGATCTTCGTGGCATAAGCCTGCCGCTCCCAGTTGTGCGGATTCAGAAAGATCGTCTTCTTGGCGCCCGGCAGGCGAACCATCGTCGCGGCTGACGCATCCTTGACACCCTTGGCCTGCGCAAGATCGAGTTCGTCCAACTCCTCCGGCGGCTCCGCAATCCCCGGCTCCTCGTCCTGCAAATCCTCCAGCAGCGCCGCCTGCATCCCGTTGCGGAACAGCAGCGCCACGCCCTGCGCGTCGCCCACCGCCCACTCCACCTCCGGCTCGGCCGCCAGCGCCGCCGCCACCTGCTCCGCGGCCGCCGCCACGTCCGTGGTCAAGAGCAGCGCGTCGAACTGTTCGCCATATTCCTCGATGGTCTGCAACAGCGGCTCCACCTCGGCCACCACCGCCGGGTCCGCATCGCGATCAAAAGGTCGGTTGTCGTTGCCGTTCCCCCCCGGCGCCACGGGAGAACACCCCAACCACCATGCTGCCACCAGGCAGCAACCCATTCGACAGACCAGCAACGCGCGTGCCATGGCTACCCCTTTCAAGAGCGACGTGTCGATTCCCGGCGATGGGTTCGGCGCGCTCGCGCACCGCCGTAACGCGCCGGCGCGAGGGCACGCAGGTTCCATCGCAGGTCCAATCCACAAAACAGGTGGGGCACATCAGGGGTGTGGCGGTGTTCGGCCCGTACGCGGCGCGGCGCTCAGCCGTCGCGTCTCCCCAAGCCGTCAGCACGCCGGGGTGTGTCCGCTACTGAACGACCAGCATAGCCCATTCGACCCGAAAATGCCAGCCGAAAGCCACCAGAATTCGCCAGGTGTCAGCGACCGGCATTGCGAGAATCGATTGTCCTCGCCATGATGCCCCCCGCGCGGCGCAGTGGAACCGACCATGGATGCCACCATCCTCACCATCTTCCTCCTGGTCTACCTGGGCATGGTTCTGGGCAAACTCCCCGGGCTCACGCTCGACCGCACCGGCGTCGCCCTGCTGGGCGCCATCGCCCTGCTGGTCGCGGAAAAACTGACCCCCGCCGACGCCTGGGCCGCGGTGGACGTGCCCACCATCGCCCTTCTTTTCGGACTCATGGTCGTGTCCGCCCAGTTCCGCCTCGGTGGCTTCTACGCCGCGGTCACCCGCCGCATCGCCGCCGCCCCCATCCGCGAGGACGCCCTCCTCGCCCTGGTCATCGCCGTGGCGGGCGTGCTCTCGGCGCTGCTCGCCAACGACATCATCTGCCTCGCCATGGCGCCGATTCTCATCGAAGGCTGCGTTCACCGAAGGCTCAACCCCCGCCCCTTTCTGTTGGCGCTGGCCTGTGCCTCCAACGTCGGCTCGGCCGCCACCCTCGTCGGCAACCCCCAGAACATGCTCATCGGCCAGTCGCTGAACCTCTCCTTCGCCGGTTACCTGCTCGATGGCGGCGCGCCCGCGCTGCTCGGGCTGGTCGCGGTGTGGTGGGTGATTCGCGCTCAAGCGGCCGGGCGCTGGCACGCCGAAACGTCCATCCCCCCCGTGCAAGCGCCGCCCTTCAACCCCTGGCAGGCGGGCAAAGCCGTGGCCGTGACCCTCGTGCTCATGGCCGCCTTCATCGCCACCGACTGGCCGCGCGAGGTGCTCGCCCTCGGCGCCGCGGGCCTGCTGCTGTGCAGCCGGCGGATGCACTCGCGGAACATGCTCGCCCTGGTCGATTGGCAGTTGATCGTTCTGTTCGTCGGCCTGTTCGTGGTCAATGCCGCCCTGGCGCAAAGCGGCATGTTGAGCGCCGCCCTGCACAGCGCCGCGGAGTTGTGCGTCGATCTCAAGTCCCCCGTGTGGCTCTTCGGCGCCACCGCGGCGCTGTCCAACCTGGTCTCCAACGTGCCCGCGGTGATGCTGCTACTGCCCGCGGCCGAACACCCCCAGGCCGGGGCCATTCTGGCGCTCGCCTCTACCCTCGCGGGCAACCTGTTCATCGTTGGCAGCATCGCCAACATCATCGTCGTCGATCAGGCCGCGCAGCTCGGCGTCCGCATCACCTGGCGCGACCACGCCCGCACCGGCGTGCCCGTGACGCTGCTCACCCTCGCCCTCGCCGCCGCCTGGCTCTACCTCCGCGCGGCATGGGGATGAGCCCCCGTGTGGCAGCCACCCAGGGCAGGCTCGCCTCATCGTTGTCGCCTGTCGTCAATCAAAGTTATTCTGAGAATTGGCAGCGGATGAAACGGCGGCGGTGAACGCCCCTCCCCACTACAGCTTCCGAGCGCACTCCTGGCAGAACTTGGAGTCCTCCTCGTTCAGCTTGCCGCACGATGAACATTTGATCATGACCACGCGCTCCGCCGCGCCGGTGATCCGTTCGCCCACCTCATTCAGCGCGTCACCGACCATGCCGCCGGCCATGCGGCTGAACGGCTCCAGCTCGCGCCGCGCTCGCTGTGGGTCCAGCAGAACCCCCGACCCCGCCAGCCCCCGCGCACCGACCTGCTGCACGATCCCGCCGGCGAATAGCAAGCCCATGGCCGTGCATGCCAGCAGCATTATCCACTTGACCTGGCTGTCGCGGAAACCCGGGCCGACAAACAGAATCCCATAGACGAAGACGGAAGCGAAAAGCAAAAGCCCGGCAACCATGAAACCCATACCAAGGTAGTATGCGGTTTTCCGTCTTGCCGTGAGTTGTCGGTTCGGTGGCGGTCCCTGTTCGCTCGTCCGGGACGCGTCTGTCTCGCATGGATCCGCCATGTGCCAGACTCCGTGCTCCAGGCGGCCCCGCCGAGTCGGAAACGCCGGCGCCTCCGCCGCCGAAAGTGCATCAGGGATTGTCCCACGTCGCGATTCGTTGGTCTAGTCGCGCGCGCTTCTCGTGTTCGCCCGCCGTGGTGTACAGCACGCGCAGCCGATGGACGGTACTCTTGAGCAGCTCTGCCTTGTCCTTGGGAAATGTCGGCTCTTCCGCACGCCGCAGGACCGCTTCATTCCAGGCAACGGCGCGGTCGCGCGCGCCGACCGCCTGATAGTGAAACGCCAGCGTCGCCATCAGGTTGAGCATCGTCTCGTCATACGTGCGTCGCCGCAGCCAGGCGTCTACATAATCGCAGTATTCCCTCAGCCCTTCGCGCTGATGCCCCTCCCCGAGCAGCACGCCGAGGTGGATTTCCATCGGCAGTCGCCGATTTTCCAGCGACTCCAACCTTCGGATCGCCTCCAGGGCCCGCGCCCCGTCCTCGGCGGCCGCGAATTCGCGGACGGCGCCTTGTAACGCCGTTTCCAGCAGCAGATTCCTCTGTGTTTCGCCCATTTGAGTTAATTCCGGCGGTGCGAGCCGCTCCGCGACTTCGAAGGACTGCACGTACAGATCGCCGGCGCGGCAGTGGTTTCCAAAGGCAAAGGCTTCCAACTGCGCTGATCGCTGTAACCCCACGATAGCCCATGGGCCATTCCCTTTTACCTCCCGGGCCTTCGCGAAACTCTCAATCGACCTGACGGCGAGAGCATCATCGCGTTCGACGAAATAGCCGTTATAAGCCACCTCCCCGATGTCATACCAGAACTGGCCGCGCTGATGCTCCGACGTCGCTTCCAAGAGTCTCAGGTCATAAACCTCCAGCGACTCGCGCCATCGGCCCAGCCCATTCAAGAGCTCATTGATCTTTGAACGCGCCACATCGCGCATCGGACTAAGCGGATTGTCCATCACCACCTGTTGAAAGCGACGCAGCCAGTGCTCAAAGAACTCAACCCGGTCAATGCCAGGATTCCTTCCGACAACCAATGACTCCTGGGAATATGCTTCCGAAAGAAGGAAAATGGGATCAACGTTCCGGGCAGGAAGCTGCGCAAACAACTGCGCCGGCAACGCCACTGCTACCAAAAAATAAAGGTACATTGCTGCCATATGACACCTCTCAGAGACTTATCGCCCAATCGTACACGGATCCGGCGGACAGGTACCCGCAGCGGACGTCATGCACGTGCCACTCACCGCCCGCGTACCCGTTACGCGAGAGATCCCGATTCCTGGGCATACGTAGTTGAGCACGCTGCACTGGCAGTTCGCGTTGTGTTGCGAAGTCCACTTGTGGTGCCAACGCCATTGATGGTGGACCTCAACTTTCCTGTTCTTCACTACCTCGAACTGTTGAGCAAAGCGCGCCCATTCGCAGGGACCGATCGTGACGCTGCAACCACCCGTGAGGCACAACTGGTGCCCCCATTGAAAGCCCACCCCGACCTGGAGAGCCAACTCGACCACCCAGTAACTGGACGAAGAAATGGACCCATCGACCTCCACGGACCAGGTTGAGACAAAGCACTCCTGCGACTCAAGATTGCACGTCTTGGTCCCCGGCGGGGGAACCCCCGGACACGTCGCCAGGCAATGCGAACAGCACCAGTCCCCCAGAGTTACGGTCCCGGTGCTGCCGGGATCAACAACCTGAAATGGGTAGTCGAACCGCCGGCACTCTCCGCCGGGATTGCATCCGGGCGCCGCGGGCGGCGAGAGGAACGGGCAGTCGGGACGTGAATTGCATTCGCTCTCCGGAACCACGTCACCCCACTCCTCAGCCGGGAGACTCGGGCACCCGCACACCCGCATACAAACCCCGAAGAACACCGATTGAACCGGATCACATTCCTCGCACTCCCCGCACTCCAGGGGCGGGTGCACGCAGACCCCGTTCACACACGCGCTCTCCGTGCACGGGTTCCCGTCGTCGCAGGCGATCTGACAGCACGGGTTCGGCGTACACTTCTTCCCGTCCCCCGCATAAACCTCCGTCGCCGCCGTGCAAGTGGACGCCGTCTTCTCGCTGCACACCCCGCTCACCTTGTGGCAGCACGCTCCTGGACAGTTGACGCCCGCGGTGCAACCGTTGGGCGTATCGTCCTCGTCATTGAGTTCCCCATCGCCGTCGGCGTCGTCGTCCTCATCATTCGGCACCCCATCCCCATCCACGTCCGGGTCGTTCTGATTCACAATGCCGTCGCCGTCCACGTCCGCGTCGTCACCATTAGGAATGCCGTCCCCATCCACGTCCGGGTCATCGCCGTTGGCAATGCCGTCGCCGTCCACGTCCGGATCCTCGCCATTCGGAATCCCGTTGCCATCGACATCGGGATCATCGCCGTTGGGAATCCCATCGCCGTCGATATCGTCGTCCTGACCGTTGGGAATCCCGTCGCAATCGGCATCTACCGCGCGGTTGCAGTCGTCGTCACAGGGCGGCCGAGTGCAATGCCCCGGCCCACAGTCGGCCGCGGCCAGCGCGCCGACAATGGCATCATCCGGCGTCGAAGGCACCGCGGCAGGAGGCATCGGAGAAAGCAACTCCCCCCGGCCCGCCGCCTGCACCGGGTTGCATGGCAGGGGGTAATCCTCAAACACCGCGCTCCCGCCCCCGGTGTCAAACCCCATCACCTGCCACGCCAGTTCCCGCGAGGCGACCTGCCAGCGCCCCCGCGCAGGAGAATGCGCGGTTGTGCCCGATCCGTCGGAGTCCTGAAGAACCAAGTGGCCTTTGTCCCGTGCGAGGAACAAGGCGGCCTCGTCAACTTCCTGCGGTGTCCGTACCGGGCGGTCGTATAGCAGCATTGACCCGCCCGCAAACTCCCGCCACCAGACCAGGTATGCGGGAACCGATCGAGCCTCCGCCTCATCGGAGTCTGCTGCCTCGAAAACCACAAGTACACCCGAAGACGTGACGACCCGTCGGCGCAGCGATGAACTCGCTTCCGAATCGGGGACATCGGCCAGATAAGCCGGCTCGACCAGCGCAAATAAACCAAGAGTGGAAATACCCCAGAGCAATTTGCGCATGACCAACCCCCGTTACGTAAACCTCCATTTCTCAAGACGTTACGTCGCGCTGGCCCATTCGGAACGACGGCTCGAATGATCGTCCCCCTGCCGGTCATACCGAAATCTGCTAATCCCATAATACCTCAGGAACTACCAGCAGTCAAAAAAAGAATGTAAAATCGAAGAAAAACGCGAACTATTCGTCCGACGTTAAACTGGTGCGGCAACAGGAAACGCTATCTGAACGACGCACTCAGCTCGCCGCCGCGACTTCGCCCGCCTCCAGCCCGAGTGTGAACGGCATCGACATGCCTTCCCCTCGTGAGCCCCGCAATCCCCAATGGTATCAGCAGGTCTACGACCCTGCCCGCTCTCTCTCGGCGACCACTCGGCGAATCCGCCTGATCCGCTCTACTCGCGAACGCGAAAGATGAGATACGGCGCCTGGCGCGCGGTGTCGTAGTCGGCGCTGGGGAAAACAAGCTCGGCGAAGTCCTTGGCCCGCGCCAGCCGGTCGGCCAGCGCCAGGTGGTCGCGGTCGGCAATGACCCACTTCGCGGCAAAGTGTTCGCGAATATCTTCGAGGCGCACGGGGATCTTGCGCTGCTCCTTCTTGCCGTCCGTGCCGATCTCGTCGTAGGTCGCGTCGCCCGGAATCTGCCCGCGGGTGATGCGCACGTAGCGCGCCCACAGGTCCGGGCGGCGCTCCTGCGTAAACTTCGGATCGAGCCCGACGATGTAGTGATTGTGCTGGTTGAAGAAGAAGTAGACGGGGAAAACGTCCCAGTCGTCGGTGAACACCACGTCGCCGGGTGAGGAGTTGGCTTTCAGAAAGTCCATGGCGCTGCGAATCGCGAGCAGGTCATACTTGGTCTTCGTCGCTTCGTGAATGGCGCGCCACTGGTACCGCCCGCCGATCGCGGCGACGACGACCAGCCCGACGCTCATCAGTGCCAGGCTGATGGCACGCGCCCGCCGCGCCGCCCGTCCGTCCGGCGCGAAGCACTCATCGAACCACGCGGCCAGGCGGGTGGTGAGCGGCGAGGACAGGCTCGCCGCACTCAGCAGCGCCAGAATCGGCCAATACTCCACGAAGCGGCGGGCCTTGAGGTTGAGAACCAGAAACGCCAGCGCAATCAGCAGCAGGTACATCTCGCGCGCGGCGATCCGCGGGCCCATGCGCAGGCGGATGCAGATGGCCACGGTCAGCGTGCTCAGCACCGGCCCGGCCATGTTGGCGAACCACCACAGGTTTTCGTACGGCATCCACTCCTGGCCGACTTCGATATCCGGCGTCAGCCCCGAGCCGAAGATTTGCAAGCGCAGAAACTCGAACATCCCCCCGGCGTAAGGGTAGCTGAGCACGCCCGCCAGCCAACCGCCCACGCTCCACAAAATCAGGCGCTGGGGCCATGTCCGCTCCTCGCGCGGGGCCGCCACGCAAGCCGCGGCGTAGAGCACGATGAGCATCGGGCCGTAGATCACCCCGCCGAGGTACAGGTGCACATAGCCGAACAGCGCCAGCGCCGTGAGCCGCGGTCGGTTCTGGAGCACGGCCCAGGAGATCAGCAGCATGAAGATCAGCGAGGGCGCGATGGCGCGGATGAAGGCGTGCCGCGCGAAAAACTGCGTGGGCATCAGAAAAAAGAGCAGCAGCCAGAAAAGCCGCCAGCGCACCTGCATGGCGCACAGGATGCGTTCGAAGAGCAGGAAGTTCAGCGCGAAGAAAAAACACAGCGCCCAGCGCGCCCCGGCCAGTTCGTCGCCGGTAGCCGCACGGCCAAGATGCACGAACGGCGAGAGCAGCGCGTGAAACCCGACGTGATGACTGACAAACGCTTGACCCTCGCGTGTGAAGTAGCAGTAGCGCAGCCAGGGGAACTCGTCCACCAGCCCGACGCGCGGCAGCATCTCGGCCATGCGCACGTGGTAAAAGGAATCGTTGCCCGGCACCCCGCGGTCCTCGGCGGCGCCGAACACGGTGCCGCGATAGAACCAGCTCATCACGGCAAAGCCGGCGAGAAAAACGACCATGGGCCATAACTGTTCGCGGCGGATCATGGCCGCATTAAAACGTCGAAACGTCCAAAAGTCGAAAAGTCAAACAACGGGAGAAGGCGTGGGGCGTGGAATGGGAGAGAAGCGGACGAACGTCAGCAATGGGCTTGAGTAATGCCCGCCTAGAGAGCAGTACAAATGGGATACGACGCAAGTGTTCTTACCCCTACCACTTGGGCTTGAATCGCCTTGCGGCATCCAGCGCGCGGCGAAGGCTGTCGGACAAGTTTGCTGCCCTAAATGGATCCCAACTTCGAACAACGAATTCCACCAATCTTCCATTGTAATTCGTCGTCCCTGAATAAGTCGCGATCAGGCGCAGAGATTATGGCGAAGCGCT
>CAZMVD010000010.1:0-63097 GCA_964569425.1 uncultured Phycisphaeraceae bacterium | reverse complement strand
TGGGCGCGCGCTTCGGCCGCGCGGAGCGACAGGGACTCGTCGTCCAGACGACAGATGACGCCACCGGATGCGACATAGTCGCCCTGGCGTACCGGCATTTCCGCGACGATACCGGCCATCTCGCTGGCGACGCGGCTCCGTCGCACTGCATCGACCGTGCCGACTAATGTGATCACGGGTTCTGCTTCGCGATTCTCCGCACGAATCACAACCACTTTCCGGGCGGGCATTTGCGCGACGGTCGTTGTAGTTATGAAGAAAACTACGACTACGCCGAGCCGATCAATGTGCACTTTAACTTTATTTTGTGATCGATTACGAGCCATTTGCCTTTTCTCTGCCACTTGGGCCGCAGAGGCAAGTTTGTTTCGCTGCTGGAGACCCCAAAAACGTTTCCACTGCGCGTATTATAGTCATCGGATAAATAATGCAAAGTAGGAAACTGTCGATTGCGGGAACGGCCGTACAATGGCGGGCATGAGGCTGGCGACTCTGACAACCTCGCTTGCGGACCTGCTATTCCCGCCGCGCTGTGCGGGTTGTGGCGACGGGCTGGTCGTCGAGGCGCAGGCGACGGAAACGGCGAGCGTTTCGAGCGTGCGGTTCTGTTCTTCGTGTCGAACGGATCTTGAGGCGGCGCGAAGCCTGCCGGCTTGTCCGGGGTGCGCGGGGACGGTCGGTCCGTTTGAAGTTTCCGAAGGGCAGTGCGCCGAATGTCGGGAGCGGCCGTCACGGACCGCGGGGACGGTTCGCGGCGGGCCCTATCGCGGGCTGTTCGCGCGGTTGATTCGACAATGCAAGTATGCGGAACGAGAGGATCTGCTCAAGCCGCTTTCCGCGTGGATGGTCGACGAAGTGGGCAGGCAGTCGTGGCGATCCTCCGTGGAGGCGGTCACTTTTGTGCCCACGCACTGGACGCGGCGGCTGGCGCGCCCCTTTCACGCGGCGGAGCTGCTGGCGAGTGCCATTTCCGTGGCACTGTCGATACCGCGTGTGGCGTTGCTGCGGCGCACGCGCGGCGGCCCGCACCAGACCGGACTAAGCTTCACCGCGCGGGTGGAGAATGTGCGCGGCGCGTTCGCGGTGCGACACGGCACACAATTGGATGGCGCGACGCTGCTGCTGGTGGATGACGTGCGCACCACCGGTGCGACGGTGGAAGAATGCACCAGGGTACTGCTGCGCGCCGGGGCGGCGAAAGTGTATGCCGTGGTGGCTGCGCGCGTGGACTGGACTCCGGGAACGCCTGCGCCGATTGACCTGATTTGAGGCGGTCGACGCCCCACGTTGCGGCCCGGCGGGGACTTCATGGCTGAGCCCGATCTTGCGCCGGTCGGGGGAAGGCGCGGGGGCATCGGGTACATGCCGGTGCGACACTTCCCGAGGATCGACTTTTTCGTTTGTTTGCCGCGATGCGAGAAGAACCCCGCCGGCCGCCAGTACAACGGCTATCAACTTGCGGCGGGTGAAGGGTTCGCGCAGGATCAACGTCGCCAGGATTATCGCAAAGATCACCGAGGTCTGATTCAAAATCGCCGCGATGGACGCCTTGGCGTATTTGAATCCCGCCACCCAGAAGATCATGGCGAAATAGGTTCCGAGCACGGCACCGGGGATGCTGACCCACCAGATGCGCGAGGGTTTGAATCCGGCGAAGTGGCCCAGTCGTTTGGGGGAGGCCAGTGCCAAAGCCGCCAGCGCCACCGTTCCGGCTACGAGTCGCAGCGTGGCCGCCCAGATGAGCGGAAAGTGATTTACTTCCAGCACCGGCTTGGCCATCACGATGCCGAAAGCCATGAGGGCCATGGCCGCGGCCCCCAACGCGAAGCCGGCGGCGATCTGCCCGCGGGTGCGACCGGCAGGCACTTCGTGCCGGGAGCAAATCAACACGGCGAAGATAATCAGGGCGCCGCCGAGGTAATGGTTGGCATGGAGCGTTTCGCCGATCAGCAGCGCGGCGCACAGGATGACCAGCGGGCTGTAAAGGCACTCAACGATCGCGACCAGCCCGACGCCCATGAGATTCAGGCTGAAGAAGAAGACGGTGTCGGCCACGGCGATGCCGAGGAAACCGGAGAGCATCAGCGTGACGAGGTCGGCGGTTTCGAACTGGAGCACTTTTGCCGGCCCGTCGCCCATGGCCAGCAGGGTGAGCGCGAGGAGGATGAGGGCGACGGTGTTCTTGAAGAGGTTCAGTGCCAGGGGCGGAATGCGTTCGCCGCTGAGCTTGAAAAGAACCAAGGCTCCTGCCCAGGAGAGGGCGGAAAGCAGCGCGCATAGCTCTCCGAAGTGTACGTTGCTCATAAACCGAGTGCGCCGTGGGAACCGGGGGTTGGAGCGCGGTGCTGGCGGAAGGAACAGGTGGCCATAGGGCGCACTATACGCGGGCGGCGCCGCGGGGCACAGCCGGACGCGCCCAAGGAGGAACGCGATGCCGCCCCGCAGGTCGACTTTCTCGGCTCTCTACTGTTACGGACAATCCTGCGGGGCACCGAAGGGGTAGGCGTTGCCGACGAACGACTGCACCAGCCACTGGATGTCGGAGAAGTTGATGATGCGGTTGGGCACCGCGTCGTGGATATCCACCCAGGGCAGGGGCGGCGCGGTCGGACCACCCTGAAAGCGCTGGATGGCGGAGACGATGTCGTTGAAGTTGGTCAGTCCATTGGGCGGGGTCCATTGCTGGCCGTCAAACTCGCCCACGCAGTCGCCCCATCGTGCCACGGTGTTGACACCAACCGCCGGGGAGAAGACCGAACCATCGAGCGTGGCCTCGACCGTGTACTGCGCCTGGGGCGTGACCGGCTGGTCGCCGGTGTGGAGCATGGCTGCCGGGTTCCAGACCTGGAAGTGCGGGTCGCACTGGAGTGCCGAGATGTTGTCACCATCGGGCGGACCGACCCACCACGACCGCCCCACCGCTGCGGGATATAACTGGCTGGCGGCGAGCGTGACGCGGATGGCCTGCGGCGTGCCCAACGAATCGCCCGGGGTGAAGGAGAGATAGCGGTTCTTGGCCGTGCCATCGGGTGTCACCGGCGGCGGTGCGCCATCGCAGGGGCCGAATGCCGGCGGCGCGCCGCCGCCCGTCCATGCGTTCTTGAAGGCCGTCCAGTCGTCGCAGGCGAGGTCGTTGTCTGCGTCGAAATCGAAGATGGCACAGCCCGGAGCCACCGAGCCGCCCAGCGATGCGGCGAAACAATCTACCCACGCGTCGAAATCGGCCGCGTCCACTAATGTATCGCCGTTGTAATCGCCAAACACCGGTGTGCACTCGAAGGCGATGAGTTCCACGTCGTCGATGTTCCAGCCGGGATAGGTAACGAAACCGTCCGTCGGTCCCATTCCCCAGCGCAGGCGCACGCTCGCCTGGTTGTCGGCCACCGCGGAAAGGTCCACGGTGTGCAGTTGCCAGGAGGTATCGGCCACGGCGGCGCCGGTGTCGGTGGCGCGCCAGACGACCGACCAGTTCACGCCGTTGTTGCTGGCTTCGATGGTCGCTTCGTCGAAGGCGGAGTTGGACTCGACGCCCAGCCAGCGACGATACCGCAGTTGCACGCCTTCGCGCCCCGAGCAATCGATCGGCGTGGTGGTGAGGTAGGTTGCGGGGAGGTTGTTGGGATAGTCGCCGTTGAGGTTGTAGCCGTAGACGTTGGAACCGGTGAAGCCGCTGACCGGATCGCGGTTGCTGGAACCGCCGCCGGTGGGCTGGCCGAAAGCCCACTGACCGGCCGTGGTCCAGCCGGGGTTGGTGGACAGACTGTTCTGATAGAAGACGACGTCCCCGGTGTTGACGTTCGCTGCGTAGGTGCCGGTTTGGGGAGCGGTGCGCGGGTGGACCACGTTGGCTCCGCCGTCGCCATCGACCGTGAAATAGAACTCCGGCGTTGACAGGCAATTGGTGGCGGGGAGCACGGCGTGGTAGGCGTTTCCGCCGAGCGAGACGAGCGGTGCGTCGATGAAAGGTCCGTCGGAATCGTAACGATACCACATGCGCGCCGAGCCCGGTACGGCGTCCTCAAATTGATTGATCAAATGGACAAGAATGGTGGTGTCGCTTCCCGCGGTGATCGTGGAGGGGACGCCGTTGGGGAACTCGAAACGCACCGCAGCGCGGACCCAGTCGGCGTTGGACAGGTGGAGCATGGCGGGGAGCAGTTCTTCGTTGTTGGGGATGATCTGATCGGGCGGCAATTCGAACCCGAAGGCACCCGTGTCGCGGCATTCGTAAGAGAACGAGAGGATGTCGCGCTGGGCGTAGGTCCAGTCCACCGAGACGCCGCTGGCGGGGTAGATGGCGGTGTAGACCGGACCGGCGGCGTAGTTGCGCCCGTGCACGCCGAAAATCAACGACTTCATCGCGAACCCGATGTCGGCATAGGTGCTTTGATCGGGCGGCAGCGTGGGTGTGTAGCCGTAGGGCCAGAGGATCAACTGGGAGTAGCTGTGAATATCGAGCTGGGCGCGGATGTTGGGGTTGGCAAGGAAGAAATCGCGCAGCACCTGGGTTTCCGGCTCGGAGAAGGGAGATGGACCGCGGTAGGTTTCGCTGCTGCCGCTGCTGCTGGAGCCCTGGCCGCCCCACCCTTCGCCCCAGTTGCGGTTGATGTCGACGCCGAAGGTGCCGTTGCCATTGTTGCGGCGGTTCTTGCGCCACAGGCGGTTGTTGGTCCAGGTGTAGACATAGCCGTCGACGTTGTAGACGGGGATGAGGTAGAACTCGACGTTATCGACGAGGTCGGTGATTTCGGCATCGACGCCGTAATTTTCGAGGAGGTGGGTGGCGAAAAAGGTTGGGATGGTGGAAGCGATCCACTCGCGGGCATGCTCGCAGCCGAAGTAGACGACGCCGGGCTTGGTGCCCGCGGGGCCGGCCGATATACGCAGGGCCCAGATCGTTCGCCCTTCCAGCGTGCTGCCGATGTTGACCACTGATGCCAAAGCGGGATAGCGGGCGACCAGTTCGTTCATGTACCACACGATGCCGCCGGTGCCGTCGTAGGGGTGGTAGTTGAGAAAGAAGTCGTCGAACGGATCGCCGACAGGCCGGGCGGCGGCGCGCTCCTGATCGATGAGCGCCTGCACGTCGGCGTGCAGTGCGCGGAGGGGCAGGCCCAGTTGCTGCACGGCGGCGCGCTGCTGCGGCGAGGCGACCACCCGCAACCGCCCCACGCCGGGGTGACAGTTCAGGATCAATGCTCCTGACGCCTCCACCGCCTGAAGCTGTTCGGGCGTCTTGACGTCGATCTCCATAATGGCCGCGCCGTCGTACCGAACTTGGGGCTGGACGGCGGGAATGGGTTCCAGTTGAGCGGCGCGGGTTTGAATATCGGCCATGCTGGTGCCGACGGCGGCGATCAGGATGATCATGAACTTACGCATGATGCGGAAACCCCCACAGGAGTACATGAAACCCTGGGTACTGAGCCGCATTCTAACAGACCGGCCGCGCCGAAACCAGCCGAAAACCTCCAAATTGGCCGCCCAGTTGGCACAACCGCAAGCCGCATTACGAGCCGGGAGCGTTTCGCACTTCTTGTGGACAGAAGGCGGCACGATAGACTGTATTGAAGCATGTGAAGGGCTTATGCCCTTTGACGGGAACAAATCCTGCGTTGATGGCGTTCTTTTGAAGGAACCGGGGCGTCACGCGGGGCGTCTAAGGCAGTGGCTGTTAGTGGCCGCGGGGGCTGATTTCCGCGTTCAGGACACAGGCATCCCGACAGGAGTTACAAGATGGGCGTTCGACTTGTCATACTGGTGGTGATTGCGGCGGGGCTGGCTGTGTTTTTTGCGGTCCGCAAGCCGGCCAATCCGGTGGAGATTGAACAGGCAATCCTCACGTCACCTGATAATCCCGACATGACGCCGGCCGAGCGGGCGGAGCTGATTCGATCGCGTGAAACGCAGACTCCGCTGGGCCAGCGGCCGCTGCCTGGCGAGGAGCCGGCCATTCCCCCGGAGCTTGAAATCCGGGTGGAAGCGAATCCCGAATCGGGCAAGAACCGCCTGATCTTCTACATCAGCGAAGCACACGGCTATTATGTGGAAGAGTTTGACATTCGCTTCTGGTGGAAGCCGGACGGCCAGGATATTGCGATGGAAGACTCAGACCTGGTCGTGGTTCACCGCATCATCAACAAGTATCTGAAAGCCAACGAGACGTTTCAGGACTGCCTGGAAGTGGTGGATGCGGAGTTGAAACGGGTAGGCGGCAGTATCGGCAAGACGGAAAACTGGGGGGCGGCCATTGTCCATCATGGGCGGGCGCGCGAGAAGAACCCCGACCCCCTACCGCTACTTCCGAACGTGCCGCCGTGCATCAGCAAGTAAGTTACGTTTCGGTTCGGCGGCTTGTGACCGGCGTTGCGGCGGGTTGCTGACCGGTTTGTTCTGCCTTGCGATAGACTTTCCGTTTGCCCGCGACGGCGGCGCGACGTACCTCACACGGGCACGCACTGCGGACGAGCCCCGGAAGGGCTGCGGCTGATCCGGGTGTGGTAGAGCGGATGGGTAACTCCGCCGTTCTCGGGTGCATCGTTGCGGAAGTGAACGCCGATCGATTCGCGACGTTCCAGCGCACACAGCGCCACCAAGCGGGCCGCAGTCAGCATGTTCTGCAATTCCCAGCCTGCGGGATCATCGAAGGTCTTGTCCAGCGTGTAGTGGGCCCAAAAGTTGAGGATATCGACGGTTTCCAACAGGCGTTCGCCGGTGCGTACGATGCCCACGTTGCGCCACATCAGGCTGCGCAGCGAATTGCGAATATCGGAGAGGTCGAGCGCCGTACGTTGAGACGGCGCCGTCTGGTGCGCCGCGCGGAGCACTTGTGCGGGACCCGGCGACTCGGCCAGGCGCCGAGCGGCCGTCGCCCCCGCCATGCGCCCGAACACCAACCCCTCGAGCAGCGAATTGCTGGCCATCCGGTTGGCGCCGTGCACGCCGCTGCTGGAAGTTTCGCCGCAACAGAGCAGGCCGGGGACCCCTGTGGATGCGTCGGCGGCGACGTCGACGCCGCCGACCATGTAGTGCGCGCTGGGGCGAACGGGAATCAAGTCGTTGACCACGTCGATCTGGAAATCATGGCAGAGCCGGGCGATGTGAGGAAAGCGATCTGCAAAGCGTTTCAGGTGTCGCACGTCCAGGTACACGCAGTTGGCGTGCGTTTCGCTCAGGTGCTGGTGAATGGCGCGGCTGACGATATCGCGCGGCGCCAGCTCCGCATCCGGGTGATACTCGCGCATGAACCGCCGGCCCTGCTTGTCGACCAGGTAGCCGCCTTCGCCGCGCACTGCCTCGGAAATGAGCGCCCGACCGGCCCCGGCCACGTATAACGTGGTGGGGTGAAACTGCATCAACTCGATGTCGCGCAGTGCCGCTCCGGCGCGAAACGCCGCGGCGATGCCGTCGCCCGTTGCCACGGGCGGATTGGTCGTCTCGCGCCAGAGCTGGCCGCAGCCGCCCGAGGCCAGGATGGTCTGCCGCGCCCAGATGAGCTGGTGCCTGTGTTGCGGGTGGTACGTTACGGCGCCGACGCACGCACCATCGGCGGTGAGAAAATCGATCAGAAAACAGTGCTCGAACACGCGGATGTTTTCCTTCGCGGCCACGCGGCGCCGCAGGGTTTCCACGAGTTCGCTGCCGGTCTGATCGCCCCGGGCGTGGACCACCCGATTCAGCGAATGCCCCCCTTCCCGGCCCAGCGCCAGTTCCTCGCCGTCTCCGTTTCGGTCGACCGCAAAGCCCCAGTCGGTCAGTTCACGAATGAGCGCCGGTCCCTGCTCCACGAGCGCCCGCACGGCGGCCGGGTCGCACAGCCCGCAGCCCACCCGCATGGTGTCTTCGTAATGGAGATTCGGCGAGTCATCACGCGCCATCGCCGCGGCGATTCCCCCCTGAGCCCAGTTAGTGGAGGATTCGTCGAAGCGGCCCTTGGTGATGAGCGTGACCTGGGCCGACTCGGCGGCTTCGAGCGCCGCCCTGGCCCCCGCGACACCGCTGCCGACGATCAGGACATCGGTGAGGATGTTGCCGGTGCGGACGGAGTCGAAGTCGCTGAGGTAGCGGCGCGAATCGAGCAGGTCGCCCATGATGGGGTACATCGTAGCGCGCCCGCAGGAAAGGGCAACGCTGTACTTCGGCGCGTGCGGAACCCGGTCAGAGGCCCTGGCTCATGGTTCGCCAGGCGGCGAGTTTTTCGGTGATGGTCAACGCGCGCTTGCGGATGGCCTCGAAGTTCCGAGAGGCGAGGTCCGTCGGCAGGAATAACGATGCGACGAACCCCACGCCGGCGCAGCCCACGTCCAGGAAGTCGAGGAAGTTGTCTGCGTTCACACCGGCGGTGGGAAAGATCCGCAGGTGGGGCAGCGGACCGCGGATGGCGCGCACGTATTCGGCGCCGCCCGGCGGCGCGGGGAACAGCTTGACGAAATCCGCCCCGGCGCGATGGGCGGTTTCCATTTCTGTGGGCGTGAAGGTACCCGGGATGCTGGGAACGTCCAGGCGGGTCGCTTCCGCGATGATCACCGGATCACACACCGGAGACACCAGGAAGCGCGCCCCGGCGGCCACTGCTTCGCGGGCCAGTGCCGGCGTGAGCACGGTGCCGGCGCCGACGATGAGTCCCGGCCGTTGGCTGAACTCGGCGATGAGTTCCAGCGCGCCGGGCGTGGTCAGTGTAAACTCCACCATGCGAAACCCGCCGTCCACCGCCGCCTGCATGGCGCGACGGGCGAGTTCCTGATCGTTGGTGCGGATGATAGCGCTGGCGCGCTCGCGTACCATGGCGGCACAGGTTTCCTGACGACGGGAGTTTGACATTTCGGTGCTCCTCGCTCCGGCGGATCATTCGAAGCGGCGCCTTGCGCGGCGACCGCGATTTCGAGTGCCACCGCGTGACACTTTATTGCGCCTCAGGTGGGGCCGCTCCCCGGCCTTTCCCCCCACCTGCCGGGCGTTGCTCGCGACCATCATACTGCGACGCACGACGGGTGGCAGCGCAGCAATTGCGCCGTGCCCCCTTTTGTCCGGCTCCCCCAAACGACCGATAAAGGCGGGCTCTGTCCTGAACCATTTACGCCAGCTTCGCGGGGCGGCCGGGCTCTCATCACCCATTCGGCGGATTCGCCGGGATTCTCTTTGCGCAAACCGCACGGGTTGGGTATAACGGTGTTTCGAATGGTTGCGGGAACCCGCGCGCGACAGCGCGCTCGCCCCGTTGAGAATCGGAGGTCACGATTGGCCATCACCTTTTCGCGCTCGGTACGCTCCCTTGAGGCGGACAAGGGCCGCATCGTCCTGTGGAGTCTGCCCATCGCCGCCGCATTATTGGGGGGGTGGTGTGCGTGGTTGTTCTTCGCCCGCGTCGCCCTCTACGAGATCAGCGCCAGTGCGCGACTGGAGGTCGAGCAGGCCGCGTTCCCCATCCAGACAGCCAGCGCCGGCAGGATTGAACGGCTGAACCTCAGCATCGGACGGGCGGTCGCCGCCGGTGACGTGTTGCTCGAACTCGACGCCGCTCCGCTCCGTCTCGAACGGCAGCAGGAACAGGCGCGCCTGGACGGACTGATCGCACAGCTCGCGGCCCTGAAGGAAGAGGTTGCCGCTCACCAGCGCGCGCTGACCGAAGGTCAACAGGCCGGTGTGTTGGCGCTGGAGGAGGCGCGGGCTCGCCATCTTGAAGCGCAGGCGGCGGAACGCTTTGCGCGCGAGCAGGAGTCCTACGTCGCCGACCTGCTTGGCAAGGGCAACGCGTCCGATTCCGAATACCGCCGCGCCAAAGCGGAGGCCGAACAACGTGCCGCCGCCACGGAAGCCACCCGGATTGCAGTCCCGCGCATGGCCAAGGACCTGGAAATGGCCGAGTCGCAACGCCAGGCGGCCCTCGACACCCTGTATCGCGAACAGCGGCGGCTCGCCGGCGAGGTCGGAAGCACCGAGGCCGCGCTGGCTCGGTTGGATCACGCAATCGCACAAAAGCGGGTGGTTGCGCCGGTCGACGGCGTGGTCGCTGAATCCGCCGAGTTGCGTTCCGGGGGCTATGTTCTCGAAGGCGAGCGCGTGGGCGCGTTGCTGCCGGCGGGCGCCACCCGTGTGGTGGCCTACTTCACCCCCGCGGCGGCAGTGGGGCGTGTGCGCCCCGGACAACCTGCGCGCGTACGGCTGGACGGTTTCCCGTGGAGTCAATTCGGCACGCTAATGGCGCAGGTGAGCGACGTGGCCCGCGAAATGCGCGACGGCCAGATCCGCGTGGAACTGTCCTTGCTGGAGCCGGAGGCGACCTTGATTCCCATGGAGCACGGCCTGCCGGGCGTGGTTGAGGTGGAGGTCGAACGGGTATCCCCCGCGTCCATGATCCTGCGCATCGCCGGCATGAGGCGCGGGGCGGACGCGCCGCCGGCGGCCGGCAAAACCGTTGCGGGGCTTGCACCATGAACGTTTCTTCCGCCCTGCGCCGTCGCGTACTGGTGCCCGAGGTCGTGCAGACGTCGGCGATGGACTGCGGCCCCGCGTCGCTCAAGTGCCTGCTCGAAGGGTTCGGCATCCGCGTCAGCTACGGCCGCCTGCGAGAAGCGTGCCAGACCCACGTCGACGGGACGTCCATCGACACGATGGAGGAAGTGGCCGTTCAACTGGGCTTGGACGCCGAACAGGTGCTCCTGCCCCCGGATCACCTTTTCCTGCCGGAGGTCCGGTCGTTGCCGGCGATCATGATCGTGCGTCGCCCCAGCGGGGAAGCGCACTTCACGGTCGCGTGGCGGCGCCATGGGAAGCTCATTCAGTTGATGGACCCTGCGACCGGACGGCGCTGGCCGAGCCAGCGGCAATTCCTGGACGAGCTGTATCAGCATGAGATGGCCGTGCCGGCGCGTGCGTGGCGCAAATGGGCCGGGACGGATGAGTACCTGGCGCCGCTGCGCTATCGCCTGCGCCAAGTGGGCGCGCCGCGCGGGGTGATCGACCAGTTGCTCATTGACGCTCTGGCCGACGCCGAATGGCACGGTCTCGCCGCGCTGGACGCGGCCACGCGCCTGCTGGAGGCCATCGTTCGGGCGCGCGGGCTGCGCCGCGGGCGGCAGGCCGGCCGGGTGCTCCAGGGTTTCGTGCGAAAAGAGCGCGAATCTTCCGCCGGCGGCGCTGGGCATGGTCAGGTCATTCCGCCTGCCTATTGGCTGGTGCGCCCGGCGATCGTGCCCGAGGGCTCACCGCCCGACGAAGAGCTGATTCTGGTACGTGGCGCCGTGCTGGTCCGCGCGCGACGACCGGCGCGTGAAGCGCGGTTTGCGCCACCAAGTTCTGGAGGGGGCGGTGAACGGGCTGAGCCCACTGCCGCCTCGCCTGAGTTGCTTGCCGCCTTGAAAGAAGCGCCGACGCGCCCCTGGAGGGAGTTGGGACGGTTGTTGCGCGCCGATGGGATTCTCACGCCGGCGATGCTGGCGGGCGCGCTATTGCTGGCGGCGCTGGGCGTGGTGGGTGAGGCGCTGCTGTTTCGCGCCTTTCTGGAGGCGGGCAGCGCGCTGGGTCTGGGGGTGGAGCGACTGGGGGCTGCTGCGCTGATTTTGGTTTTCGCGGCGGTACTCCTGTGCCTCGAACTTCCCCTCGCCAATGGGCTGCTCCGCGCCGGGCGAAAGCTGGAAGCGCGGCTGCGCCTGGCGTTTCTGGAAAAGATCCCGCGGCTTACCGACCGCTATTTCCACAGCCGGCCCACGTCGGACATGGCCGAACGCGGACACAGCATTCACGCGCTGCGCTTTTTGCCCACGCTGGGCGGACAGTTGTTGCGCGGCACCTTCACCCTGTTGCTGACCGTGGGGGGAATTGCCTGGTTGGATCCGCCAGCCGTCCCCCTGGCGGCGCTGGCGGCGGCGCTGGCCGTCGGTTTGCCACTGCTGGCCCAGCCGCTGCTCAACGAGCGCGATATGCGCGTGCGTACCCATGCGGGGGCCCTCAGCCGCTTTTATCTCGACGCGATGCTCGGGGTCATCGCCATCCGCACGCACGGGGCGGAGCGCAGCGTGCGCCGCGAACACGAAAGCCTGCTGACCGAGTGGGTACGCGCCGGATTGCGATTGCAGCGTTCGGTGGTGGGTGTTGACGCGATCCTGGCGATGACCGGATTCGGCCTGGCGGCGTGGCTATTGTTCGATCACTGGCACCGCGTGGGTGAGAGCGGCAGCGTGCTTTTGCTGCTCTATTGGGCGCTGAGCCTTCCCGCGCTCGGCCAGGAGATCGCGCAAATGGCCCGGCAATATCCCAGCCAGCGCAATCTCATGCTGCGTCTGTGGGAACCGCTTGGGGCGCTGGAGGATGCGGACCTTGCCGATGCCGCGCCGACCCCGCAGGCCGCAGCGCAGCACGCACCGCCGCCGCACGTGGGCGTGGCCGTTGAGATGCACAACGTCGTGATCCGCGCCTCCGGGTACACGATTCTCCAGGACGTCAATCTGACCATCGCCCCCGGCGCGCACATTGCCATTGTCGGCGCCTCGGGCGCCGGGAAATCCAGCTTGGTGGGGCTGCTGCTCGGTTGGCACCGGGCGGCGGCGGGCTGGGTGACGGTGGACGGCGCGGAACTGTCCGGGGCAACGCTGCACGAGCTGCGCCGCGTCACCGCCTGGGTGGATCCGAGCGTCCAACTTTGGAACCGTTCGTTGGTCGACAATCTGCTCTACGGTTCTCATCCTCCGCGCCACGACGCCGTCAGCCCCGCCATCGAGCAGGCGGACCTGCTGCGCGTGTTGCAGAATCTACCGGATGGGCTCCAATCGCCGTTGGGGGAGAACGGGGCGTTTCTGTCGGGCGGTGAGGGACAGCGCATCCGGCTGGGCCGCGCCATGATCCGCGGCGACGCCCGACTGGTGATCCTCGACGAGCCCTTCCGCGGGTTGGACCACGCCAAGCGCGGCGAGTTGCTCGCGCGCGCCCGGCGCTGGTGGCGCGGCAGCACACTGTTGTGCATCACGCACGACGTGGCCGACACCGTCGACTTCGATCGGGTGCTTGTGGTCGACGGCGGGCGCATCGTTGAACAGGGACCGCCGAACCACCTGCGCGATCAGCCCGGTTCGCTGTACGCGGCCATGATTGCGGCCGAGAAGACGCTTCGCGATGGCTGGTGGTCCCACGCCTCCTGGCGGCGCTGGCACATCGCCGACGGCGTGCTCACCGACCGCACCGGGGGCCCCGTGCCATGAACGCCGCGCTCCGCTCATCCACCTGGCCACTGGAACGGCTGAACGAGGCGCTCGAGGCAGTGACACATCACTGTCGCCTGGCCACGCGCGGCGGCGAGCTGCCCCCTCCGCCCGGACCGGCGCGCACCCTGGACGAAGAGTCCCTCCATCGCTGGGTCGTGGCCGCGACCGAGTGCCTGGGCGCGGAAGCCGAGCCCACGGAGGCCCCCTACGCGGAGGTGCAGCGCCTGGTGAATGGCGGTGGTCCGGCCATACTGATGATCCGCGGAAACGGCGCGCCGCGGTTCCTGGCGGTCGTCAAGAGCGGGCGCGGCCGCCTGACCGTTTTGAATCCCGATCTGTTGGCCCGCCCGTTGGAATCGCACGTCGTTCGCCAAGCTTTGTGTGCACCGTTCGAAGCCCCCCTGGCGCCCAAGGTAGAGAGCCTGCTGGGCGAGGCGGGGGTGGCCGGTCCGCGGCTTGCCAAAGCGCGGACCGCGTTATTGGGTGAACTGCTGCGGCCCATCCGCATTTCCGGTTGCTGGTTATTGCGGGGTGCGCCGGGCGATTCGTTCCTGCGGCAGCTTCGTGCCGCGTGTCTTCCTCGATTGCTCTGCACGCTCGTCTCCGCCCACGCCGTCCAGCACGGGCTCGCGCTGCTGGGTTGGTGGGTGGTCGGTGCGGCGGTGCTGATGGGCCGGCTGGAATCCGGGTGGTTGCTCGCCTGGGCGTTGATCCTGGCCACCATCGTGCCCTTCCGTCTGCTTTCGATCGCGGTGCAGGGACGCATTTCTTACACCGCGGGCGCGATTCTCAAACAGCGACTGCTGACCGGGGCGTTGCGCATCAACCCGCAGGAAATCCGCCGACAGGGAACGGGGCAGCTCCTGGCGCGGGTGATGGAGTCGGAGGCGGTCGAGTCCCTCGCTGTCAGCGGGGCGTTTCTCGGCGTCATGTCCATCATCGAGGTCGTCCTCGCACTTCTGGTTCTGAGGCTTGGGGCGGCAGGCGGTTTGCTGCCGTGGTTGTTTGTGATGTGGCTCGTACTGTGTGCGGGCGCCAGCGTGGCCTACTACCGGCGGCGGCGCCGGTGGACCGGCTTGCGAATGTCTCTGACGCAAGACGTCACGGAACGCATGTTGGGCCATCGTACGCGCATCGCCCAGGAAGCGCCCGAACACTGGCACGATGGTGAAGACGAATTGGTGCAGCGCTACCTCGAAGCCGGACGCCGCATGGACCGCGACGCGACCATCCTGTTGGGCGGTCTTTCCCGTGCGTGGACTATTGCCGGGCTGTCCGCCCTGACTCCCGCGCTGTTCGCGGGAACGATCAGCGCCGGCGCCATGGCGGTGGCCGTCGGCGGCATCCTGCTGGCCAGCCGGGCCGTGGCGCGGTTTACCGGCGCGCTTTCTTTTCTGGTGGACGCGATCATTGCCTGGGAGCAGGTCGCGCCGCTGTTCCGCGCCGCCGCGGAGGTCGATGCCGTCGGATCGGCCCACCACGCACTGGCCTCCCGGCCGCCCGCCGACACCGTGGAGTCGCCCGCATCGCGCGAACGCCAATCGAAGACGCTGATCGAAGCGGTAGAGGTGTCGTTCCGATTTCGGCCCGCAGGCGAACCGGTGCTGCGACATTGCAGCGGCTGCATCCGGTTCGGCGACCGCGTGCTGCTGGAGGGCCCGTCGGGCGGCGGCAAATCGACGTTTGCGGCCGCCCTCTTCGGGTTGCACCAACCTGAATCGGGAATGGTCTTGCTGGAAGGGCTGGCCCGACGCACGCTGGGGGCGACCCAGTGGCGGCAACGGGTGGCGGCCGCGCCGCAGTTTCACGAGAATCACGTACTCACCGGCAGTCTGGCGTTCAACCTACTGATGGGGCGCCGCTGGCCCGCGCGCAGTGACGAAATCGCCGAAGCGACGGAAGTATGCCGTGCGCTGGGACTGGGTCCGCTGCTGGCGCGCATGCCTGCGGGCTTGACGCAGATGGTCGGCGAAACCGGCTGGCAGCTCTCGCACGGCGAAAAGAGCCGCATATACATTGCACGGGCTATATTGCAGGGCGCGGATCTATTGATCCTCGATGAGAGCTTCGGTTCGCTGGACCCGGAAACACTTCGACTGTCGCTGGAAGCGGTCTTGAGCCGTACGAAAACTCTTCTGCTCATCGCGCATCCCTGATAGACGCGGTGGGTCCAATACAACTGTTGACAATTGGACTATTTCTTGTTATCTTGTTGGACGTAACGATAGTTCTTATCGGACCATTTTTGAAATGGCTTGGGTGAATTCTCGGCGGTCGCCGAGACGTTCTTGGTTTTCCGCCGAGTGGCTGTGGAATCCTGAATCACGCGGGGTTCTAACGAGGAGAAAGCCATGCAGAAACCGCAATTGACGCTGCCCTTCTTTGCGCGCTTCCTGGAGGGGCAGGATTTCCCCCAGGTGAAGACGGACATCAAGGCCGGCCCGAAGCCGGGTGGTGGCGGCGGCGGTCCGCCCCTTGTCACGCTGAAGTATCCCTCGGACGATGACGACGATCCGCCGACGGTCGAAATCTAAGGTGGCCGATGTCCGGGCCGTGCTGCGATGGTGCCGCCCGGCACGCACCTGATAGTGCAGGAAGGGGCGCATTGTCGCACGACACGGCGCCCCTTTCGATTGAAAACCCATATAGGATTACCGTCCGTTGCCGTTGCGCGCGGGATTAGCCGTATGGCAACGCAAGGGTCGGATTTCCACCGCAAGCAGCGTGTTTTGCGTCGAAATCTGTTTGCGGGTGCACGAGAAGTAGCGTCAATCGTGTCGGCGCGGGTTTGGGGCGGTCCTTGACCCGTGTCGCGCAGGAGGCAGGATTCCCCAATGGCGGAATCCTGAAAGTCAAGGAGAAGATCATGACGAAGTCAGAGTCGGTGGTGCCCTTCTTTGCCCGTTTCCTGGAAGGGGAGGAGTTCCCGCAGGTCAAGACGGAAATCAAGGCCGGTCCCTTTGGCGGGGGACCTTTCCCCCCGGTGACCATGAAGTATCCGTCAGACGATGACGAGTGGCCGACGATGTAGCCCTCGATTGTGGGCCCAGGCCCACGTGCCCCTGTGGAGGGTTGTGACGCAGTTCGCCGGTTTCAGGACCGTTCTTCGTCACTAGTCTTTGCCCTCCGATGGTGGTGGTACGAACGCCGACCGCCACGGCCGCGTTGCGAGGGCCGCGGCGGTGCGGCACAACCGATGCCTTTAATGGAGAGAACGCCCATGAATCCACTACCCCAGAAGAACGACCAGGTGAAAGACGTTCCGTTTTTCTCCCGCTTTCTGGAAGGACAGGAGCTGCCCAAGGTCAAGACCGGTGTCAATGCCGGTCCCAAGTATCCTCCACCCGAGCAGACCATGAAGGCCCCGTCGGATCGCGACGAGATCTGACGCGGGGGTTGGTTCGGGGTCCGTCGGCTATGGCGGAAGTTGCCAGGTCGGCGGCGGATCGGTTGATCGGTTTGTCGGGCCGCGGTATGGGCGCATCGCCGACCCTGCCGCGGCCCGATTGTTTGACGGCGGTCCCTCCGGTAGCGTTAGGTCCAGCGACCAGGATGCAGCCAACCATGCCGCCATCGCGAGACATCGTACTGCTGCTCACTCACAGCCAGGACTATTACACCGTGGACCTGGTGGCCGATGAACTCGCGCGCCGCGGCGCGCGGCCGGTGCGCTTTAACACCGACGACTTTCCGGCTGCGTTGCGCCTCTCTCTGGAGACGGACCCCGGACGAGATACGCCGCGGGTCATCGCGGCGCAACCATCGGTGGACAGCGACGAGGTTTGCGCGGTGTGGACGCGCAAGCTCTGGCCGCCGCGAGTCAGCGAATCGCTCGACGCCCGCTATCGGGAATCGTGCGTTAAGGAGTCGGCCGCGGCTTTCCAGGGTATTCTTGACGGGTTGCACGCCGCCCGCTGGATCGACCCGTGGCCGCGCATCCACGAGTCGCTGAACAAGATGCGCCAGTTGCGCGCCGCGCGCGGCGCCGGGCTGGCGGTCCCGCGGACTTTGCTTTCCAATGATCCGCAGCGTGTGCGGGAGTTTTATCGGGAACTCGAGGGGAGGGTGGTGACCAAACTGCTGCTGCCGCTGTCTACCAGCATGGAGGCGGCCCCCTATTTTATGCACACCAGCGACGTGCGCGAGGAGGATCTGGCGCACCTGAATTCGCTGTGCCATTGCCCGATGGTCTTCCAGCAGCGCATCGAAAAGCGCTGCGAGCTGCGCGTGGTCTATGTCGCGGGGCGGACGTTCGTCGGGGTGATCGACGCCGCCGACTCGGCACGCGGACAGACCGACTGGCGGCTGGCATCGCCTGACGAGTGCCGGTGGAAGTGCGGGGAACTGCCGGCGGCAGTTCGGGATAAGCTTGCCGCCTTGATGAGCGCGCTCGGCCTGCACCACGGCGCCATCGACCTGATTGTGACGCCGGAAGGTGAACACGTGTTTCTGGAAGTGAACCCCACCGGGGAGTGGGGCATGTTGCAGCGAGACCTGGGTCTGCCCATCGCCGCGGCGATCGCCGATGCGCTACTCAAGGAACAGGAGATTCCCGCGTGACCGTTCTTATCATCACCAAGAGCGACGACAACGACTGCATTCCGTCGGTCATCCGCGCCCTCGAAGCGCGCGGCGCTGGCGCTTACCGCTTCGATACCGATTTGTTTCCCACGGACGTGTCGCTCGCTCTGCAGTACGACCGCGGGCGCCCCGCGCTGCACGTCAACGGCCCGCAGGGCGCACTGGACCTATCGGAAGTGACGGCGGTGTGGTATCGCCGCACGCATTTCGGCGCGGCGATACCGGAATCGATGGACAAACAGCTGCGCGTTGCCTCGCTCGGCGAGTCGCGGGCCACCGTCCTGGGCATGATCGCCAGCCTCAAGGCCTTTCATTTGGACCCGGTTACCGTCATTCGCGGGGCCGGACACAAGCAGCTCCAGTTGCAGGTGGCGCAGGAATTGGGGCTCGAAACGCCGCGCACTCTAATTACCAACGATCCCGCCGCCGTCCGGCGCTTCGCCGGTGATTGCGACCAGGGCATTGTGACCAAGATGCTCTCCTCCTTCGCCATCTACGGCGAACAGGGTGAAGAGAAAGTCGTCTTCACTACGCCACTGCGGACGCAGGACCTGGAAGACCTGAGCGGTTTGTGCTACTGCCCCATGACCTTTCAGGAGCGAATCGCCAAGCGGATCGAGCTGCGCGTGACGGTGGTGGGCGCGCAAGTGTTTGCGGCGTCCATTGATCCGACGCTTACGGCCCGCGCTGGTGAGGACTGGCGGCGCGACGGGGTGGAGTTGATCGAGCATTGGCAACCGTACGACCTGCCGGTGGATATTGCGACGCGCCTGGTGGGGTTGTTGGACCGGTTCGACTTGAACTACGGCGCCATCGACCTGATTGTCACGCCGGAAGGGCGCCATGTTTTTCTGGAGATTAATCCGGCCGGCGAGTATTTCTGGCTGGATCGGTGTCCGGGTCTGCCCATTTCGGACGCCATCGCGGATACCCTTCTCGGGAGGGTTCCGCGCCGCGCGCATGCGCAAACACAGCGGATGTAGTTTTCGGGACCTTGGGCGGTCGGGCTACCGCCGCGCTATCAGACGTTTTTGAGTACGACTCCGATAAAACGCCCCCGGTCCTCGGTTGAGTACGGTGCACGCCTCTTTTGCGGGTTCGGTCATGCAAGCCGCGATGATCGGCCCCCACGAATACTGGTCTGAGCCAATCCGCGCGGAATAGAATAGCCCGGCGAGCGACTGACGGGCGTTATCAGGTAGACCTGCGCCGGAGTCGCTGCATCGGGGGGGGGGATGGCGTTGCGACTGCATCTTGTTTCGGGCGCATCACGATCGGGCGATTGTGCGGTCCTGGCGGCGGCGCCGGCGGGGTCCGAAGGGATCCTGAGCGGGTCGGCCCTTGATTTCGTTGCGCGACTGCATCGTGAGTTCCGCGCCCAACGTGAGGACCTGCTGCGGTGCCGTGCCGAGCGGCAGCGCGAACTCGACGCGGGCGCCCGGCCCGATTTTCTGAGTCAGTCCTCAGCGATCCGTGAGAGCGAATGGCGTGTCGCTCCACCTCCGCCCGATCTGAACGACCGCCGGGTGGAAATCACCGGTCCGCCGGAGCGCAAGATGGTGATCAACGCGCTCAACAGCGGTGCGCAGGCGTTCATGGCCGACTTCGAGGACGCCTGTGCGCCGACCTGGGACAACGTGGTGCGCGGGCAGGTCAACCTCTTCCAGGCGGTGAGGCGAACCATTGCGTACGATGCGCCGGACGGGCGGGCGTATCGATTGACCGACCAGCCTGCCGTCCTGATGGTGCGGCCGCGCGGCTGGCACCTGCGGGAAAAACACTTTCTGGTCGATGGTGCGCCGGCTTGCGCTGCGCTTTTCGACTTCGGCCTGTACTTCTACCACAACGCCCGCGCGCTCATCGAACGCGGCAGCGGCCCGTACTTCTATTTGCCCAAGCTGGAGAGCCACCGGGAGGCACGTCTGTGGAATGACGTGTTTCTGCTGGCGCAGGATTTGATGGGCATTCCCCGCGGCACCATTCGTGCCACGGTGCTCATTGAGACGATTCTTGCGGCGTTTGAGACCGAGGAAATCCTATACGAGCTGCGCGACCATTCGGCGGGCCTCAACTGTGGGCGCTGGGACTACATCTTCAGTTTCATCAAGAAGTTCCGCCGTCACCCCGATTTTGTCCTTCCGGACCGCGCCGCCGTGACCATGACCGTGCCCATGATGCGCAACTATTCCCTGGAGGTCATTCGCGCGTGCCACCGCCGCGGGGCGCACGCCATGGGCGGCATGGCTGCGCAAATCCCGAACCGCCACGATCGAGCGGCCCATGAGCGGGCGATGGAGACGGTGCGTGCGGACAAGCGACGGGAAGTGCAAGAGGGGCATGACGGCACATGGGTGGCGCATCCCGGATTGGTATCTGCGGCGCGGGAGGAATTCGACGCGCTGATGCCAGGAGCGAATCAGATCGATCAACTGCGCAATGACGTCCACGTTTCCGCAACAGACCTGCTGCGGGTGCCGGACGGTGCCATCACCGAAGTGGGTTTGCGGACCAATATCCGGGTGGGCGTGCAGTACCTCGAGGCGTGGCTGCGGGGCGAAGGGTGCGTGCCGCTGTATGGGCTGATGGAAGACGCGGCGACGGCGGAGATTTCCCGCGCCCAGGTCTGGCAGTGGCTGCATCACGAAAGTCGGCTGGACGACGGACGGCGCGTGACACCGGCGTGGTTCGACCACCTTTTGAAAGACGAAATGGCGGCATTGCGGACGCAGCACGGCCCGCAGACCGCGTCAACCGGACGATTTGCGGACGCGGCGGCGTTGTTTGAAAGGATTTCGACGGCGGAGGAACTGGTGGAGTTTCTCACTTTGCCGGCCTATGAGTATGTGGCGTAAGGGGAGGGATGGGTTCTCAAGAGGAAGGGGGAAGGCACATGGGAATTGACTCAAGCAAGGAATCGACAGCGCTGCTGGCTGAGTGGATGACGCATGAACGGTGGCGCGGCATTACCCGACCGTACGCACCGAAAGATGTTCTGGCGCTGCGCGGGACCATCAAGATCGAATACACCCTGGCGCGACTGGGCGCGGAGCGGCTGTGGAAGCTGCTCCACAACGACGGTTACATTGCCGCGCTGGGCGCGATGACCGGCCACCAGGCGGTTCAGCAGATTCACGCCGGTCTCAAGGCCATTTACATGAGCGGCTGGCAGGTCGCGGCGGACGCCAATCTTGCGGGACACACTTATCCCGACATGAGCCTGTATCCCGCCAACAGCGTTCCGTTGCTGGTTCGGCGATTGAACAATGCCCTGCAACGAGCGGATCAGATTCAATCCTCGTGCGGAGAGAACGGCACCTATTGGTATGCGCCCATCGTGGCCGATGCGGAGGCGGGCTTCGGCGGCAACCTCAATGCTTATGAACTGATGCGCGAGATGATCGAGGCGGGGGCTGCGGGGGTGCACTTCGAAGATCAACTTTCCTCCGCCAAGAAATGCGGACACATGGGCGGCAAGGTGCTGGTGCACACCGGCCACGCCATCGAGAAGCTCGTTGCCGCGCGGCTGGCCGCCGACGTGCTGGGCGTTCCCACGGTGCTCATTGCGCGCACCGACGCGAACGGCGCCCATCTGCTGACCACCGACTGGGATGAACGAGATCGGCCGTTCCTCACCGGGGAGCGAACGTCCGAGGGGTTCTTCCGCATTCGCGGCGGGCTGGATTGCGCGATCGCGCGCGGGCTGGCGTACGCCCCGTATGCGGACGTGCTGTGGTGCGAGACCGCGCACCCGGATCTGGACGAGGCCCGCACCTTCGCCGAGGCGATTCATGCGGAGTACCCCGGCAAGTTGCTGGCCTACAACTGTTCGCCGTCGTTCAACTGGCGCCGGCGGCTCGACGACGACACGATTGCGCGGTTTCAGCGAGAGCTGGGGGCGATGGGCTATAAGTTCCAATTCGTGACACTGGCCGGTTTTCACGCCCTCAACCTGAGCATGTTCGAACTGGCGCGCGACTACCGCACGGAGGGCATGTCGGCCTACGCGCGGCTGCAAACGCGCGAATTCGACTGCGAGGCGGAAAGCGGGTACCTGGCCGTGACCCACCAGAAATTCGCGGGCACAGCATACTTTGACAAGATCGCCACCGTCGTTACCGCTAGCGCCGAAACCACGGCGCTCAACGGATCGACTGAAGAGGAACAGTTCACGGTCGTTGATCCGAAACACGGCTAGACCGTCTGGCGGCGTTTCGGAGGCGCGTGACGCAGTGTCCCTCCCCATAGCAACGAGGACCCACGAGTCGAAAGACACGCGGGTCCTCGTTCATTCCGGCTCTCTCCATGTAATGCACGGTCACCGAGCCAATCGAACAGGCTCTTTCGCAGGCGTGAAACTCCGGTAGTATGGAACCGGAGGCGACCGGCCGGGAACAGTGTGCGCACCGGCGGCTGGGGCCAGATGGGCTTCCCCTCCGCGGCGAGGGGCGAACGGAACGGTTCTCGATACCAGGGAGGGCATCATGATGAACGCACGCCAGGAGAGAAATCCGCCACTCCAGGGAGCAATGACGGCACTGGTCACGCCGTTTCACGGAGGGGAGGTGGACTGGTCGCGGCTCGATTCGCTGGTTGATCGGCAGATCGAAGCGAAAATCGACTGGTTGGTGCCCTGCGGCACGACGGGTGAGTCGCCGACCCTTTCGCTCGATGAACATGAGCGCGTGATTGATGCGGTGATCGCGCGCAGCGCCGGGCGCACGCCGGTGATGGCCGGAACGGGAACCAACTGCACGGCCGAAACGATTCGCCGCACGCGTCATGCCAAATCCGCAGGGGCGGCGGCGGCTTTGGTGGTCACGCCCTATTACAATCGCCCGTCGCCGGAAGGATTGTTTCGCCATTTCGCGGCCGTGGCAGACGCGGTTGACCTGCCCATTGTTCTCTACAACGTACCCTTTCGGACCGGCGTGTCGCTGGGCAACGACGTGGTCGTGCGATTGCACGAGAACTTCCCCCATGTTCAGGCGATCAAGCACGCCACGGGCACGGTGGATGGCGTCACCGAGCTGCTTTCACGCTGCAGCATTCGCGTGCTGAGCGGTGACGATCAGATGACGTGGCCGTTGATCGCCCTCGGGGCCACGGGGGTCATCAGCGTGCTGTCCAACCTCTGTCCTCCATTGATGAAGTCGCTGGTGCGCGCTGCGCAGGCGGGCGAGCACGGGGTGGCGCGGCGCTTTCACCGGCAGGTGCATGATCTGGCGGTGGGGTTGGCGCGCTATGGACCCAATCCGGTTCCCATCAAGACCGCGATGGCCATCGCGGGCCTGCTGGATGAGGAGTTTCGGCTCCCGCTGTGCGCGGTCGATTCCGGCGCGCGCGCGGGGGTCGAGCGACTCGTGCAGGAGTCCGACGTCTTAGAATCTGTGATGGCATGATGAAATCGCCGGACAGCGTCATGGCCGATCGTCCTCAACTCGGTACTTTGGCCAAAAGCGCCGTGCTCCTTTCCTGGTTGATGGCGGGGGCGGTGTTCTTGAGCGTTGGATGGATGGCGATGGCGCCGGATGATCCGCTGGGCGCGGTCAGCCTGCTGGCGCGCCGTCCGGCCGTCGAGATGTTCCTCCTGAGTCTACTTCTGGCGTGCGGCACCGCCGCTCTGGCGACGGCCCTGGCCGGGCGGTGGGTGACGGATGTGGGGACGTTCACGGCGGCGTTGGGCTTCTTGGCGGTATCGCTGCGCGGCGGAACGGCCCAACACCTTCTGACGTATCGAGGGTCCGCGTCGGGCGGCACGGAGATCCTGCCGTTCTGGCTGATGGTTGAGACGGTGGCGTGGTTTGTGGTGCTGTTCGCCACGCTGCTGGTTTCCGCCCTTACCATGCGTTGGCTGCGCAATCTTCTGGGTCTTGCGCCGCGTACCGGCGAGAGTGATCTGCCCGAGTGGCTGCCGAGCGCGGCGGACGTGCCTCGGCTGGGTTCGCGCCTGGCGGGAGAGCCGGCGACGGCGGGCACGGAATTCCGCGCCGGGGTTCGTCACCTGATCGTGTATACCGGCGCGGCGTTGATCGCGCTGGCGGCGCTTTCGAGCGGCGTGTCGAACCGCGGGGTGGAGCACGGGCAGGCATGTTTTGTGCTGTCGGCCGCTACTTGCCTTGGGGCCCTGGTCGCGCATCGCTATGCGGCGGTTCGCTCGTCCTTCTGGACGCTGGTGGGCGTGCTGATGGCAGCGCTGCTCGGTTTGCTGTGGAGCTGGGGACGATTGCTGTTGTTGAACGACGCCGCGTTAACGCCGCCTGGTGCGTTTCTGCGCATTCTTCCGATTCAGTACATGGCGGTGGGCGCGGCATCGGCGCTCGCCATGCAGTGGTACATCCTTCCACCGGTTCCGGAGCAGACGAAGGGCCGGCGAGAAACCGAAAGAGGGTCCTCGCGAACCGTTTGATCATGATTCGCCGGCGCCAGAGAACCGAGTCTTATGAAGCGATGCGTAAGCGGCTGATTCACGAGACGGAGGTGGCCTTGCTCTACGGGATTACGTTTCCGCAACGGGTGCCGCGGATTCCCACGGTCGAAGCGGGAACGGCGTCGTTCTCGCGCAGCTACTGTCGACGCTATTGGCAGGCGGCGTTGGAGCTGTCGGAACGGGAAATGAATGGGTGGGGATAGGGCGCTATCCCCTTTCGACGTGCGAGGCGCCGCCGACGAAGGTGCCGAACGCCGCTCCGTTTTGTCGACCACTGCGGGCGGCGGGGTAGAATGTCGCGTTATGGAGTGGCCTGGGAAGCCGCCGATTGCGGTTGGAATGCGAAATGACGACGATCGTCACTCCCCCGGAACCGGCGGTGCCATGGACGAACGAATGATCGCTCCATGCTGTGCGGCCCAGGATCAATGCCGCACCAAACGAACCATGCAATGACTATCGCAGACTTCCCATCATTATCGTCCGTTGCCGGGGGGCCTGCCGTTCCACCTTCCTCAATGGCCAGCTGGTCGCCCGGCAACACGACGGCTAGCGACTTCGCCGGCGCCGGCCATTTGAACGAACAGGTGCTCCACCTGGTGATCTTCACCGACACTTTTTTCGAGACCAATGGTATCAGCAGTTACTACCGGACTCTGCTCGATTGGTGCCGCGGACGCTCGGAGGTGCACGCGACCATCATCTGCCCGTGGCATCCACTGGCCGAGTCTGCGGAGCGACCCTGTGAGGTGGTGGCGGTGAAAGGGAGCATTCAGTTTCGCAATCCCTTTTATCGCGATCTGGTGATGGGGTACTTCTCCATGGCGAACCTGCGGCGCATCGTCGAGCGCCTGCCCGGGCGCAAGGTGGTGCATTTGGCTACGGCCGGGGCGATGGGGGTCAGCGGAGGCAAAGTGGCGCGGCGGCTCGGCCTGCCGCTGGTGGCGTGTTACCACACAGACTTGCAACATTATGGACGGGTTTACGGCCAGAGCCTGGGGGGCGCAGTGGGCCGGTGGTTCGTGGAGCGAATCGCCCTGACGTTTGAGCATCTGGCCTACGCGCGGTGCGACGCCATGTACGTCCCCAGCGCCACGTCCCTATCGACGGTCAAGAACTCGTATCGGGGGCCGATACGGGTGATCCCCAATCCGGTGGACGAGAATCGTTTGCGTCCGGCGGCCACGCGGGAAGGGCGCTTCCGCGACCGTTACCGACGGGGGGATCGGGTGCTTGCGGTGGTCGTGGGTCGTGTGGCGCGCGAGAAGAATCTCGACCTGGTTTGTGAACTGCTGGCCCACGATGAACGAATCGACCTGGTGTTCGTCGGCGACGGTCCCTATGCGGCCGAGTTGCGGCGGCGCTGGGGGGTTCGAGTGACCGGATTTCTGCGCGGCGCGGAGTTGCTGGAGGCGTATCAACAGGCGGACCTTTTGGTGCAGCTTTCGGTGAGCGAGACCTTCGGTCTTTCGTTGGTGGAAGCGCTGGCTTGTGGACTGCCGGCGATCGTGCTCCGTTCTCCGGGGTTTGTCAGCACACTGGCCGACGGTTCGGGCGTGGAAGTATTAGAGGCTGAGGCGTTGGCCACTCTGGCTGACCGCTGCGTGCAGCTGGTGAGCGATCCGGCGCGGCACAGGGAGGCATCGCGCCGGGTGCGCGAACTGGTGCGCCCGATCAGCGCCGAAGCGATCTTTCCTCAGGTGTGCGACCTGCATGAGGAAGTATTGGGAGCGGTCACGGCACGACGGGCGGGAAGGCGGGCCACGGCTGCGTCTCTGGCGTCGGAAGTCGTTTCGGTGAATTCCGGATCATGAGGGAGCGGCGCGCGTGAATGGGCCGGCCCGGATGGTGTACCAGGCGCTGTCGCTTTCAATTCGTGCGTACCAGCGCTGTTTTCTCGATTTTCACGTGTGGGGTCGGGAGCACATTCCCAAGGGGGCGAAGATCTACGCGGGCAATCACTTCACGACGTGGGATTCTTTTTACGTGATGCCCGTGCTTCCGGAACCGGTACATTTCGTGCTCGGTCCGGGGTTTCGGTCAGCGCTGGTGGCGCGGATGCTGAACGCCATGGAACAGGTCAACGCGATGCCCGATCACCATGGCGATGTGGTCCGCCAGGCGGCGGTCTTTCTGGAACGCGGGGAAGCGGTGATGATCGCCCCTGAGGGGGATTTGAACGAACCGCTTCAGATGGGACGCTTTCAACCGGGCATTGCGCGGATTTTCCGGCGGCACCCGGCCCCGATCATTCCCATGGTCGGTCTGGCGCCCAAGCGGGCGATGAAGGAGAACCCCCGGCACGCGGTAACCATCGGAAACCGCGTGTACCGCTCGGTCAAGGTGACACGCGGCACTTACTGCATTAACATAGGTAAACCGTTCTACCCCGAGCTTCCGCCGGGTTCCGATGCACGGAAGGACATTGCCCTCCTGAACGGGTTGCGCGAACGGATGATCGCGCTGGTAGAGGATATTCGAATGAACAAGTTTTGGCTCAGTTAGGCAACAGAGATTGAGCGATCGCGCCAACGAGCGCGGCCCTGCCCGAACCACTGCCCTGGTGATTCCCATGGAGAGAACCAACAGCCCGTGAAGCCGTCCCTGCTTGAATCAAGCCGTCGTGGCGTCCTTGCGGCCTTTGTGCGCAACCCGGTTTTCGCCAACCTGCTGGCCGTCACCATGCTGGTCGGCGGAGGCATGGCCGCCTGGGGTCTGCAAAGAGAGACTTATCCTGAAACGGCCATCAACTATGTGCTGGTGACGGTGCCCTATCTCGGAGCGGGACCGGCGGACGTCGAAGAGGGCGTGTGCCTCAAGATCGAGCAGGCGATCGAGGGGATTCCGGGCGTTTGGGAGATTTCATCGCTCAGCGAGGAGAATGTTTGCAACCTGGGCGCCGCGTTCGACACCGCCATCACTTCCGCGACCGAGGTACTGCGGCAGATCCAGGGGCGTGTCGACGCCATCAGCACCTTTCCCGAAGCGACCGAGAAGCCGATTGTGGTGGAGGTTCTGGCACGGTTTTCGGTGATCAGTATCGGCGTTCATGGCAATGCCCCGGAAACGTCGATCCGGCGTTTTGCCGAGCAGATCAAGTCGGAGCTGATTGCCACCCCCGGCATTTCCCAGGTGACCCTGGCCGGAGTGCGGGAATACGAAATCTCCGTGCAACTTCGCAAGGAAACCCTGGACCAGTATGGCCTGACCCTTCAGCAGGTCATGGACATGGTCGCGGCTAACAGCTTGAATGTCCCCGCCGGAACGGTGCGCGCACAGAATGAAGAAATCACCATCCGCACACGCGGCCAGCGTTACACCAAGAGCGAATTTGAAGATTTGGTGGTTATCGCCCACCCCGACGGCACCGCCGTTCGCCTGGGGCAGATCGCGCAGATTCGCGACACCCTGGACGATGAACCGCTATTCGGCCGGGTCGACGGCGAGCCCGGCGCGACCGTGGTTGTCTGGAAAACGCCGAAGGAAGACATCAGCGAGGTAGCCCGACTGGTGCGCGAGTATGTCAACCAAGTCAGCATGCCGGAGGGCATTCGCCTGACGGTCCTCGCCGACAAGTCGCGCGACGTGGACCAGCGGATGACCATGATTCTCTCCAATGCGTTCTGGGGCCTGATTCTGGTGGTGGTGTCGCTGCTGCTGTTTATCGACGTGCGTTCGGCGATCGCCGTGGCATTGGGCATACCGGTGTCCTATGCCGGGGCGTTGATGATTCTGCACCAGACCGGGGGCACCATCAACCTCATCAGCCTGCTGGGCATGTTGATCGCGACGGGGATTATTGTGGACGACGCGATTGTGATCGCGGAAAGCGTCCGGGAGAAAGTTCGGGAGGGTCTTCCGCTGAAGGACGCGTCGGTGGCGGGGACACAGGTGGTGTTTTTACCCGTGGCGCTGGCCTCGCTGACCACCATGGTGGCGTTTGTGCCGCTGATGTTTGTCGTCGGCGTGATGGGCAAGCTCATTTTTGTGTTACCTGTGATCGTCATTGCGTGCATCGCGGCGTCGACGGTGGAGGCATTCCTCATTCTTCCGGGCCACCTCTGGGAATGGGGTACGGAGAATGAACAAAAGGTCGCTGGATGGCGCAAGCGCATTCGGGCGATAATTGATGCGCGGATCGACCGCTTCATTGAGGGTCCCTATGCTCGATTCCTGCGCGTCATGCTCCAATGGCGGGTGGTGCTCTTCGGCACAGCGGTGACGGCCGTTTTGCTGTGCGTGGGCGTGGTGATCGGCGGGCGCACGCCTTTCGTGCTCTTTCCCAAAGTGGACGTGAATACGTTACGCGCCCGCGTGCGGTTTCCCGAAGGAACGCCCTTCGAGTCCACCGCACTGGCCGCCCTGAAGTTTGAAGAGGCGGCGCGGGCGCTCAACCGCGACGAACAGCTTGTACCCCACTCTCCGGGGTCGCTGGTTCGCCACGTGTCCGCGGTGGTGGGCGAATGGCCGGATATCGTCCCCAAACGAAGCAGCGCACTGGCGGAAGTGACCATCGAGTTGATGCCCGCGGAGGAGCGGCGCATCGATGCGGCGGACATTATCGAGCGCTGGCGCGACCTGGTGGGCGGGATTCCCGGGGCGGACCTGATCGCTATTACGCGCGAGGAACTGGGCCCCACTGAGAAACCGCTGGAAATCCGCCTGCTCGGCGACGACCTGGAAGACCTGCGCCGCGCGGCTGATGAGCTGCAAGCCAAGCTCGGAGAGTTTGCCGGCGTATTCGACATCGATGACGATCTGATTCCCGGCAAGCGCGAACTTCAGATTGCGCTGCGGCCTGAAGCGGCCACGCTCGGCCTCACCGTTGTCGACCTGGCTGCGCAGCTCCGCCAGGGACTTTACGGTGGAGAGGCGGTACGTCTGCAGCGCGGACGAGACGAGGTCAAGGTCATGGTGCGCTACGTCGACGAGGATCGCCGCACGCTGGCGGTGCTCGACGATCTGCGGATTCGCACGCGGCAGGGGGCGGCCGTCCCCTTCCACGAAGTCGCCGAAACTCGCCTGGTCCGAGGCTATTCGGGCATCTGGCGGCAGGATGGCAAACGGCGGGTGCGGGTGCAGGCCGACGTGGATGAACGGCATGCCAACGCCGAGCAGATCGTCCAGTCGCTGGAAGCGTCTTTTCTTCCGGAACTGGCGCAGCGTTATGAGGGACTCAGTATCGTACTTGACGGGCAGCGGGCGCGGATTCGTGAATCACTCACCAGTCTTTTTTCGGGAACGATTATCGCGCTGGTCGTCATGTACACGCTTCTGGCGCTTCCGCTGAAGTCCTACGTGCAGCCGATGATCATCATGGTCGCCATTCCCTTCGGGCTGGTGGGCGCGGTCGTCGGTCATGCGGTCATGGGGTATGAGCTTTCCTTGATGAGCGTGTTCGGCATGGTGGGATTGGCGGGTATTACGGTCAACGACGCCGTGGTGCTGATCGATCGCATCAATTTGAACCTGGGCCGCGGATTGAACGTATTCGACGCGGTGTGGCGATCGGGCCAGGCGCGCTTTCGGGCTGTGATCCTGACTTCGTTGACCACCATAGCGGGCCTTGCGCCGCTGCTCTTCGAACGCAGTTCCCAGGCCCAATCGTTGATACCCCTTACGATTTCACTGGCATTCGGATTGCTGTTTTCGACCGTCTTGACGTTGCTGATTGTTCCGGCGATGTTCTTGCTGGTCAACGACCTGAAGCGCCTGGCGCATTGGCTGCGTCACGGTGGACTGTACCCGCACCCCGAGCAGGTGGAAGGAGCCGCTCTTGCTCAGTTCGCTGCTGCCGAGTAGTCCGAACCAGCGATGCGCCGGCGCGCCACCTCGGTGGTCTGCTTTGCGTGGTTGGGCGTCCGGCCGGTCGCTGCGAACGCTCGGGTGGTTTTGTCTGTTGTCCAGCGCGACGTCGTGCCAGCGTCCCCTTGACAGTATCCAGGTGATACTCGAGCGACATCATAAGGCGGTGGCCAAGCTTCCCGAGTCGGAACGCGAGCGACTGATGCCTTATGGCAAGGCCGTCGTCAGCGACATGGCAGAAAGCCTTCTGCCTGCGGACGTGCTCACCCTTCAGGAAGCCAGAGCCATTGCGGTACGCGCCAACCCCGACGTACACGCGGCTCAGGCACGACTGGCGGCGGCCGCGGCGCGCATCGACCAGGCACGCGCGCGTTATTTTCCGAGCGTGGTTTTTTCCTATTCCGGTGCGCGGACGTTTCATACCCCCGCGAGCCGCAACCGCCTGAACCTCCTGCTGCAGCCCCCCCAGCCGGCACCCGTGGGTGTGGATACCACGAATTTCACGCTGACGAGCTTGATCAACGCATTGCGCCGCCCCTTGTTTGGGGATACCGAACTCAAAGGCGACCGCAATTCCTACAGTGAACACTCGATCGCTTTCACCGCGCAATGGACCGCTTTCGACGGGTTTGTGCGCGAAGCGCAGGTAATGGCTAGCAAGTACCTCTATCGCGCCACGACCATGAACCTGGTCGATGTGGAGCGTCTCATCGTGCAGGCGGTGGACCGCGCCTACTACCAGGTGCAACTGGCCGAAGAGGAGGTGCGCATCGCCCGCGCCGCCGAGGCGTTCAGTCAGGAGCAGTTTGAAGAAACAGACAAACTCCGCGCCGCCGGGCGGGCCACCCAGGCCGACGTGGATAACTTCCGTGTTCGCGTCCTGGCAGCGCAAGCGACCGTGACCAACGCGGTGGGGCTGCGCGACGTGGGTCGCGTGGTGCTTGCCGAGCTTCTGGGACTGACCGACGGCATCCTCCCTGCCGACCTTATTCTCTCTCCTTTGGCCGAGGAATCAGCGGTCGAACTGGCCGTCCCTCCCCCGGAACCGTGGATCGAGCGGGCGCTGTCCAACCGGCCGGATGTAGTGCAATTCATGGAGTTGCTGAAGGCTGAAGATGAGAACGTGCGCGCGGCGCGCGGGCTGTACAGTCCGGCGGTGCTGGTGAGCGGCTCGTGGGGATTCGATCGCTCGTCGAACCTGCACTACTCCGTAGAGGATCAATCCTCGGCGGCGGCCTTGGAGTTTCGTTGGGAGTTATTTACCGGCGGCGCACGGCATGCCCGGGTACGGGAGGCGGAAAGCAAACGCGCCGAGACCGCCGCCCAGCTCAACCGGTTGCGATTCAGCGTGCAGTCCGACGTGCGCCGGGCCATTATTGACCTTAACGATGCTCAACAGCAGATTCTCCTCCAGCGTGAGTCTCTCCGGACGGCGGCTGAGAATCGTCGTGTGGTTCGTGCCGGTTATCTTGCGGGGAGGGAGACGCTCAGCCGGCTCAACGAAACCCAGCGCGACTTCATCGCCGCCGAAGTGGGCCTCGCCCAGGCACGCATCCGCCTGCGGCTCGCCTGGAGCGACCTCAACGCCGCAGCCGCCACTTACCACCCCACCGAGGAAACGGAATCCGGCGCCGCACCGCCACCGGAGCTTCCGCCGCAGGACGAATGACCGGCCCCATCGCACCCCAGGGCTGCGCCTCCTCGCAATGCACGCCGATTCGCACGCTTCGTACCTTCATGGCCTTCTCCTGTTCTCGCACAGATGCAGACCCTCCGCGTCGAACCCGTTGACGCCGCGGGCCGGCGCGGCCGATACCACTATCGGGGTTCAAGCACTTGCTTGAGTCGGTCCAACTGCCTGGCCCAATAGGACTTCATGCGTGAAACACTTCGCGCGTTGGGCAGCTTGCGGTGTTGCACGGCCACCTGGCTGCGTGCCGGGCCCTTTTCCACGAAGTTGACCTCGACGCTTGTTCTTCCGTCTACCCATGTGATGCGCAGCGATCCGTCCCGCGTCGCCTTTCGAATCACGAAGTCGGGATCGTCCAACCACAAAGCCCGCAGCTTCCGATCATGCCAATGCCGGTAGAGCCGGGGCAGTGGAGCCCCCAGGGTGCGCGAGCAGCCCGCCTGGAATCCCTGCGGCGTCTGGTGCTTTTCTCGCAGGCCGCGCTCCTGCTCATAGCCCACGGTGACCATCTGCCGCCACCAGGGTCCGGGATCGGCCTGCCTCCGGACCACGGCGACGATCTCCTTGTGTGACATTCCTTTGGCACCGCATTGGTCGAGTAGCGCGAACCACTGCTTCCAGGACTTTCCCGTGGCAGCTTTGACGGCCGCATCGGATATGCCACCCGCGCCTTTCTTCCCGTCTACCACCTGGTTCATTGGCTCTCCATCCCTTTCCACGCTGGTACCTGACAGCGCCAAACTCGGGGTCTGCTGGAATTTCCCACCTTACGCGGGGAGCTGGCGCCTGTCCCGGTCAGGGGCCGCTCGACCTGCGGACCCCAGGATGTCGGAACTTGTGGCCGTGCATCCCTGCCCCCTCCCCGACCATTCCGCGAATCTTTGCTCATCGCTTGACAGTCTGCAACGTCATCAACCAAGATGCCCGACTATGATGATGCGGAACGTCGGCGACATTTCATTGCTCACCGCGGCCGGCGTCCTGTTGCGCGTTGTTGCCGTTTCCTTGATCTGGGGCGCGGCCTTAGTGGGCTCCGGCTGTCGGCACTCCATCATCCAGCGGAGCGACCAGACTGTCTATCGTGCCATCGAAGACCGCCAGCGCACGGCCCTGGGACGCACCAGCAACGTCCACCTGGGTGACGAAACCGGCGACGTCGGTGACCGCTCCCGAATGTACAGCTTCGCTCCCCGTCCCGTAACGGATGAACTGCCTGATGCGTTTCGTTTTCGCGCCCCCTTGGAAGAGCCCGCGGCACCTGTTTCCGAAGAACCCTCCGAAACGGACCATGGCGCCGCGCGCCCTGCCCCCGTACCGGAGGAAATGAACTCCGAAGCGCCTTCGCCGAACGACGCGGACATCAGCGCCGAAGCCGATGTCCCCCCACCCATCGAACCCACCGGCGATCTCGAACTGACCCCTTCTATCTTCCGCGCGGAAGACCAGGAACATGTCCAGGTTCTGGGCCTGCGCGACGTTGTGGTGCAGGCTCTGGCGCGCGCCCGCGAACTTCAGAACGCGAAGGAAGACCTATACCTGGCGGCGCTCGATCTGACGCTGGAGCGGCACCTCTGGACGCCGCAATGGGTCGCGTCTGTCCAAGCCGAGTATGCCAACTACGGACAGGTGCGCGATTTTGACCACGCCATGTCCGCCGTCAGCAACGTGGCCGTCACCCAGCGACTGCCTTTCGGCGGCGAAGTTACCGCGCGGGTCATCAACAGCCTGATGCGCGACCTGGGCGCTCAGGTCACGTCCGGCGAGCCGGGCAACTTCATTCTGGAAGCGAACATCCCGCTGTTTCGCGGCGCGGGGCGGGTCGCCTACGAATCGCGCTACCAGGCCGAACGCAACCTGATCTACGCAGTGCGCGACTACGAGCACTTTCGCCGGTCGTTCGTGGTAGAGGTTGCGGCCCAGTATTTTGCCCTGCAGCAATCCAAGGCCTCCGTGTCTAACAGCTATAAGGCTTATCTCAGTCGGCGCCAGGACTGGGAAAAGGCGGATTTCATCGACCGCATGGGCAAGAGCCGGACCATCTTCGAGGCCCCGCGTGCCAAGTCCAGCCTTCGGCAGGCGGAGTCATCGCTGGTCAGCGCCAAGGAGCAATATGCGTCGGCGCTCGATCGATTCAAGATCTTCATCGGCCTGCCGGTCGAAGCGCTGCTCGACGTGGTGGATCAGGACGCCGACGAGGACAGCCGCGCCCTTGACGTGCTCCTGCCCCATGTGCACGAAACCCAGGCCGTCGAGGTGGCCCTGCGCTACCGTCTCGACCTGCTCAACAGTGCGGATCGCATCGACGATGCGCGGCGCGGGGTCCTCGTGGCCAAGAACCGGATACTGCCGGACCTGGATGCCAGCGGCAGCATCGTTCTGGACACCGATCCAAACCATCTCAGCTCCACCAGCTATAACACCGAGCGCACCACCTGGCGCGGCATGATCGAACTGCGCATGGACGATCGCAAGGCCGAGCGCAACGCCTACCGCGCCTCGCTGATCAACCAACGGCGCAGCGAACGAGAGTTCGAGTTGTTCGAGGACACCGTCCATGCCGACGTGCGCCGCGCGGTCCGCCGCATCGCCCAGCAGGACGAATTACGCCGCATCCAGCAACTTAACGTCGAGGAAAACGAACTTCGACTCGACGCCGCCCGCGCCCAGTTCGACCTCGGCCGCTCCACCAACCAGGACGTGGTCGACGCCGAAGACGACCTGCTCGCAGCACGGAATCAACTCGCAGCGGCTATTGCCGGCTATCGCAACGCCATCCTCGTCTTCCGCCGCGACACGGCTACGCTGCGAATTCAGGACGACGGCCGCCTCGACGCGCCCTGATTTCGCCGCGTTGCAGGTCGATCGTTTCTTCGCCGATCCGATGGGCCACTCTTCGCTCAAGGCAAAACCTCGTCGATCGAATTGCGAACTCAGGTTCCGGTCGAGGGAGACGTTGACTCGGTTGCCCGCCAGGCTCATGGCCTTAATCAGCCGGTGCGCGCGGGTGGAAGGGTATGTCAGGGACGACTGCGCAGTTGAAGCCCGGGCATGAGCACGGCGCCGGCGAGGAGCATCATGGCCGGCAACAGAACGTAGCTGATTTCCGACGCCCCGCATTGGGCAACGCCGGTCGAATTGGGCGTGCGCTGGTCGGGAAACAATGGGCGGATGGGCTCTTCGATGACCGGGTCCGCGGCGTCGGCCACCTGTTGGATGGCGACCTGGGTCCTGGACGTCATCGCCGATAGGCCGGAACCACCGTCCGTTGCACTCGTGCCCCCCATGGACCAGGCGGTGATGACCACGCCCACGAGCGCAATGGGCACCCCGTGCAATGATCCCAGCAGCCCGCGTTGGCGAATGGTCCGGAAAGCCAAATAACAACTCCCTGCTTCAGGCGTTTTTTCGATGGCGGCGACCACACGACCGGTGCTCGACCGCCGCATCCCATTCTAGGCCCCGAAGTCGGAGGAATCGAACCACCGGCCGAGATCCGGACTTGAGGCCGCTGACCGATAATGATGATCCCGCTAGGATAGGGCATTCATCCCCCACGGCGATGGACGGTTTACCGGATTGGAAGTGCGGGCAACAGAGAACTTTACGCTATGGACACCGTCTGGAATGTTCTTGCCCTGAGCGCTCTCTTCTCATGTGCCGTTTGCGGGGTATTGCTCACCGTCGTTCGCCTGCCGGGCCCATGGCTCTTGGTTGCCGGTGCCGCGATCTATGGCTGGTGGAGCGGATGGCCGCGCGTCACGTTATCGCTGGTGGCGGCGCTGGCGGGAGTGGCCGTGGTTGCCGAGGTCATCGAAACGGCGCTGACCGTTTTTGCAGTCAGGCGGAGCGGCGCCAGCGGCCGGGCGGCATGGGGCGGCGTCATCGGCGGCTTCCTGGGGATGTTGGTGTTGGCGGTTCCGGTTCCCGTACTCGGGGTGTTGATCGGCGCGGTGCTGGGTTGCTTTGCGGGGGCGGCGCTGGCGGAATGGACGGTGCGCGATCAGTTCGCCCATGGGACGCGGGTGGGGATTTGGTCGGCGATCGGGTTTGCCGCCGGAGCGGTGGTCAAGCTGGCTCTCGCGATGCTGATGGCCGGGGCCACGGTAACGGCGGCCCTGTGGGGTCCGCTTTGGTGAACGGCGGGCCGCGCCTGGTCGGCTCCCGCATGATCGCGGTAGCGGCTATGCTGTGGCGTCATGCATTACGACGTGGTGATCATCGGCGCGGGAATGTCGGGGCTGGCCGCGGGGATTCGGCTGGCGTACTTCAATAAGCGGGTGTGCATCGTCGAGCGGCACTATGCCTACGGCGGGCTCAATTCGTATTACACGCTGCATGGGCGTGAGTTCGACGTCGGGCTGCACGCGGTAACCAACTACGTGCCCGAAGGGGTGCGGAGCGGTCCGCTGCCCAAGCTGCTGCGGCAATTGCGGCTGACGCGGGAGGATTTCGACCTGCGCCCGCAGCATTACTCCGAAGTTCGGTTCCCCGGGCGGCGGCTGCGGTTCACGAATGACATCGCGGTGCTGACGGCGGAAATCGCCCGGGAATTCCCGCAGGAGGCGGACGGTTTTGTGCGGCTGGTGGAGGTGATTCGCGCGTACGACGACACGCGGCTGGATCATCCCTGGCGTTCTACCCGGGCGGCGCTGGGGGAGTTTCTGCGAGATCCAACACTCGTCGACATGCTGCTGTGTCCGATCATGTACTATGGCAGTGCCGAAGAGCACGATATGGACTTCACTTCGTTTGTCATCCTGTTCAAGAGCATCCTGCTGGAAGGGTTCGCGCGACCGCGGGAGGGCGTACGCACGATCATCAGGACGCTGGTGCGGCGGTATCGACAATGCGGCGGCAAGCTGCGGATGCGGTGCGGCGTGGAGCGGATTGACTTGCAGAAGAACCGTGTTGCGGCCTTGAGAATGTCGACCGGCGAGACGATCACCGCGGACGTGGTGCTGTCTTCGGCGGGACACGTGGAAACCATGCGGATGTGCGGTGTGGACGCCCCCCAGGCATCGCCGAGTGCCGGACGGGTGTCGTTCGTGGAATCGATCGCGGTGCTCGACGTGCTGCCGCAGCACCTGGGACATGGAGCGGCGATCGTGTTTTTCAACGAAGCGGAATCGTTCACCTATGCCCGGCCGGAAACAGCGGTGGATGAACGAAGCGGCGTGGTGTGTTGCCCGAGCAACTACGACGGACATGAGGACATGGCCGAGGGGCTGTTTCGGGTCACGTGGCTGGCCAATCCGGACCCCTGGATGAAGGCGGACGAAACCGAATATGCGGGATTGAAACGAGTCTGCGAGGCGCGGTTTCTGGACTTCGCCGAGCGGTGGCTCCCGGGGGCGCGAAGCCACGTGCGTTGCGTGGACCTGTTTACGCCGCGGACCATTGAACGGTTCACCGGGCACGTGAACGGGACGGTGTACGGGTCGCCGCACAAGCTGCGCGACGGGCGAACGGGCATCGAGAACCTCTTTATGATCGGCACCGACCAGGGTTACCTGGGGATCGTCGGAGCGCTGCTGAGCGGGATTACGATGGCCAACATGCACGTGCTGGGGAGGGAATGAGGAATGGGGAATAGCGAAGAGCGAATTATGGGGGAAGCGCCCATCGAACGGCCTGCCCATTGCCCGTTGTACTGCGCTCGCTGTGGAATCGGACGACGCCTTGAGTCTGGCCTGGGTGGTATTCTGAGCTTAGAATGAGGGGCATGGTGCGGGATCGACTGGCAGGCACGGAAAACTACTACGACGTCATCGTCATCGGCTCCGGGCTGGCGGGGATGACCGCGGCCAACTGCCTGGCGAAGGGCGGACGGTCGGTGCTGCTGCTGGAGCAGCATTACAACTTCGGGGGCATGGCCACCTGGTTTCGGCGCAAGGGTGGGCACGTCTTCGATATATCGTTGCACGGCTTCCCGGTGGGCATGGTAAAGAGTTGCCGGAAGTACTGGACGCGGGAGATCGCCGATTCGATCGTGCAGCTCAAGCACATCCGGTTTGACAATCCGCAGTTCTCGCTGGACACGACCTTCGACCGGGCGGATTTCACCCGGCTGCTGGAAGAGCGCTTCGGGGTGGAGCGGGCGACCATCGAACGGTTCTTCGATACTGCGCGGGCCATGGACTTCTACGACGACCAGACCATGACCACGCGGGAGCTGTTTGAGCAGTTCTTCCCCGGCCGAACCGATGTGTGGCGGCTGCTGATGGAGCCGATTGCCTACGCCAACGGTTCGACGCTGGACGATCCGGCGATCACCTACGGCATCGTCTTTTCCAACTTCATGAGCAAGGGCGTCTATATTTTCCAGGGCGGAACGGACAAGCTCATTCAGCTCATGAAGCGCGAACTCAAAGCCAACGGCGTGGACCTGCGGCAACAGGTGCTGGTAGAGCGGATCGCGGTCAGCGATGGCCGGGTGACCGGTGTGGTGGCCAACGGACGGTTCATCGGCGCGGGGGCGGTGCTGTCCAACGCCAACCTCAAGACGACGATCGGCAAGCTGGTGGGCTATGACCATTTCTCGCCGGAGTTCGCCGCGGAGGCCCGGGCGGTGCGCCTGAACAACAGCAGTTGCCAGGTGTACTTGGGCATTCGAAAGGGAGAGACGCTGGATTACATCGGTGACCTGCTGTTTACGTCGGTCGATCCGGAGTTCGACTCCGAACGGCTATGCGCCAAGTCGGTCACCAGTCGTACGTTTTCGATGTACTACCCGGACATCCGGCCGGGATCGGACCGGTACGCGGTGGTGTCCTCGACGAACGCCAACTGGGCCGATTGGGCTCATCTGCCGGAAGAGGCCTATCAACGGGAAAAAGAACACTTGATCGAAGATACAATCAGGGCGCTGGAGAAGTACATCCCGGACGTCCGCAGGAAGATTGTGCACGTGGAGGCCTCCACGCCTCGGACTTTCCACCACTATACCTTGCAGGCGGCGGGGGCGACGTTCGGCACTAAGTTTGAGGGGTTGAAGGTGAGCATGGAGCTGCCGCGGCAACTGGGTGGGCTGTTTCATGCCGGGTCGGTGGGGATCATCATGTCGGGGTGGCTGGGGGCAATCAACTACGGGGTAATCGTGGCCAACGAGATGGAGAGCCTGATGAGCAGCGGGGCTACGACGCTGGAGGGCGTGGGCACATGAGCCGCCCGCTGAGCGTCAGCGCCATCCCCCATCGGCCGCCGTTTCTGTTTGTGGACGAGATCGTGGACGTTGCGGACGACTGCATTCATACGCGCAAGCGGGTGGATGCGGCCGCGGATTTTTTTCGAGGCCATTACCCGGGCGCGCCGGTGATGCCGGGCGTGTTGCTATGCGAATGCTGCTTCCAGGCCGGGGCGCTGTTGATTGCGCATCGTCTCGGGGGGCTTTCGACGGCGCAGGGCGTGCCGGTGATCACGCGCATCCAGGATGCGCGTTTCAAGCGTATGGTGCGACCGGGAGATTCGCTGGACGTGGCCGTCACGCTCGATGAAGTACTTGACAACGCCTACTTCATGACCGGGCGGGTGACCGTGGCAGAGCGGCTCGCGCTGCGCGTGACCTTTGCCGCCACCCAGGTCTCGGCGGAGCAAGAAGAACCACGATAGGCGACGAGCCCGACCGCGGCCCTTTGGAAGGGGCCCACGAAGCCATGGGGGCGAACCGGCATGAGTTTTCTGGACGTCAAAGACAGATCGTTCCTCGTGTTCGGGGTGGCCAATCGCCGAAGCGTGGCCTTTCACATTGCACGGCTGCTGGAGGAGGAGGGGGCGCGGGTGGTGTACAGCGTGCGCTCGCCGGCACGGCAGGAGCAGGTCGCCAAGCTGCTTCCGGGACGGGAGATTCACGCCTGCGACGTGGGGAACGACAAAGAGATTGCGGTTCTGGCGGACAAAGTGGGGGCGAATCATCCGCGGCTGCACGGATTGGTGCACTCGGTGGCGTTTGCCAACTATGACTCCTTTTCCGGGCAGTTTCATGAAGTGCGCCGCGCGGATTTTCTGGAATGCGTCTCGGTAAGTTGCTTCTCATTGATCGCCATCGCCAACGCCTTTCGCCCGCTGCTGGATGCGCAAGCGAGCGTAGTGGCGATTTCGATCTCGACCACGCGCATGGCGGTGGAAAGCTATGGTTACATGGCGCCGGCGAAGGCGGCGCTGGATTCATCGATTGCGTTTCTGGCGAAGTCTTTCAGCCGGTTCTCGCAGGTGCGTTTCAATGCGGTGTGCGCCGGGCTGCTCAAGACCAGCGCTTCGGCGGGGATTCCCGGGTACATCGATCATTACCTCTACGCCGAGCGCCTGACGCTGCGCAAACAGGCGCTGACCACGGAAGAAGTGGCCCATGTGGCCGCGTTTCTGCTCAGCGGGCGCTCCAGCGGGATCAACGCGCAAGGCATCGTGGTGGACGCGGGGATGGGCACGAATTACTTCGACGCCGAAGTGGTACGGCACGCCAACTCGGGCCTCTGGCCCACGGAGTTGCCATGACGCTCCGCCCGGTCATCGTGGAGGTGACGGGCCGCGCTGCGGCGCGCACGGCGGCGCAGGTGGCAGCGCAACGGGCGGCGGCGCGGGCGGCGCTGCTCGAAAGTGCCGCGTTGTCTCGTGCACCGCGCGACGGCTGGATGCAGGATGCGGCCGGCGCTCCGCTGGTCAACAACGGCTGGCACTGGTCGGTGGCTCATACGCGGCGCTACGCGGTGGGCGTGGTGTCGCGGCACCCCGTGGGCGTCGATATCGAAGCGCTGGCGCCGCGCCGCGAAACTTTGTGGGAGGCGCTGGCCGATGGCTCGGAATGGACACTGCTCGGCGGGCGATCGTGGCCGGGGTTTTTCCGGCTTTGGACGGCCAAGGAAGCGGTCGTCAAGTCCGCGGGCCTGGGCCTTGGCGTTCTTGGCGAGTGCCGGCTCGCCCACGGCGGAAAAACCGACCGGATGGCCGTTTGCTTTCGCGGTGAAACGCACCCTGTGGATCATTACGCCTTTGATGGGCACCTCGCGGCGGTAACAGCGGACTCACAACAGGTGGAGTGGTGTGTACGCAGCCATACCGGAGCGGCTTCGCGGGCACCTATCCATGACAGGCCGTTCATTACGGCGGGTCGGTCCGGCTTGCCGTAGCAGGGAGGGTCGGCTGGGCATCGGCCGCGCGAAGTGCTGATGGTCTGTTACAGCCGGTCCAGGCCGGCGCGGGCCCAGGTGTTCTGCGGGTCGATCCGCAAGGCGCGTTCGAAGCTGAGCCGAGATTCTTCGATCTGCCGTTCGGAGGCGAGAATCTCCCCCAGAAGGCAGTGGGCATCGGCGGCATCCGGTTCGGCCGTCGCCCATTCCTGCAATCGTTGGATGGCGACATTGGTTCGGCCGCGCCGCCAATCGACCAGGGCACGCAGAAAGCGCACTTCCGCCCGCGAGGGATCGGTGGCCGCCGCGCGGTCGAGCGCGCTCAGGGCGGTCGGCGTATCGTCCAGGGCGATGGCTGCCTGGGCCAGTAGAAGTTGGGCGGATACATCCGCTCCGTTCGCACCGGCATATTCCAGCAGGGAGCGGCGCGCTGCGCCGGGCTGTTGAAGTTCCAGATAGCACCCGGCGAGCGCCTTGCGCACTCTGCCTACGGCCGTGGACCCCTGGCGCTCCACCAGCGGTTCCAGCAAGGCGAGTGCTTCGCGATACTCTCCGGCGCGCACCTGGAGCAGCGCAAGCGCCTCGATAACCGCGTCGTCGTGCGGCACGGCCGAGAGCGCCTTTCGGTAACGGCGAATGGCACTGGGGAGGTCACCGGACAATGCAGCGATGTGTGCGGCAAGGACGTGCACCGACGCGTCGTGATTGACGCGGGGCGCGCGTTCATCAAGCAGTTCGATTGCCTCGTCCGCGCGATTCAGCGCCACGAGGCACTCGGCCCGCGCGATCAGAAAGTCGACGTCCGTCGGATCGGCATCGGCCGCGAAGCTGTACCGTTCGAGTGCCTCGTCCATGCTTCCGCGATGCTCGAGAATGACCCCTTCGGTGTAGGCCAGGTCGGCCGACTTGAGTCCCCGATCGCGCGCGGCGTGCAGGGTCTGTTCCGCGGAAGCGATCCGGCCCTGCTCCAGCAGCGCGCGGGCCAGGAGCACGTGGGCGTCGGCTTGATCGGCATTCAGCGCCAGTGCTTCGCGCGCGGTACGCGCCGCGTCATCGAAGAGCCGGCTCTGGTATTGCTGTTCGGCCAGTTGAAATTTGACCCGCGCCCGGACGTGCCTCCATTGCTGCTCGGCTTCGATCTGGGCCTTGCGGTGCGGTGTGATCTGGCAGCCCGATGAAACCAACACCAGCGCCAACCACGCCACGGCGCGCAACCGCCTGCCGCCAGGCGTGGGCAGTTCCGCCTTCATGGGCCACGATACCCGGGTTGATCGCCGCTGCCCCGCGGGTGGTGCTTTCCGATATCGCCGAATTGCGTTCATGGCGTCGATTCCTCGTGGGCCGCCGGAGTCTGTTCCATGTCCATGCCGCGCCACGCTGGTCGTTCATAAAAAGGTCGGTGGACGCCGCGTTCCTGCGCAATTAATCGACGAGCGAAGTCGCGGACGTTGGCTCCGTCATCATCCCAGGCGCGCTGCCCGGTGATCTGCTCTTTGAGCATGATGGCGGGCAGCAACCGACGGTCATTGCGCAGCGCCAGGTCGAGATGCCAGAGCGCTTTGCCGGAATCCCCCTGCGCCTGGGCTTCGACCGCGCGCTGGTATTGCGACTGAGCCAGGCGGTCGCGTCCGTGCCACATCATTCCCTGGCGCAGGCCCACGCGCACGCGCTCGCCGATGTCCAGGGCATCGACGGAGTTTGCCGCGTATGCCGCCTGGTCTTTCACGATGTGAACAGTCAGCAGGATGATGACCTCTTCCCGTTGCGTGGTGTCGTTGTTGGAGCGGAAGAGCTGACCGAGCACGGGGATGCCGCCGAGCAGGGGCACCTGGTTACGTGCGTCGGTGGTGACTTCACGAAAAAGGCCGCCGATCAAGATGGTCTGACTGTCGCGTACGAGAACATTGGTGGTCACTTCGGTGGTCTGTTTGGAGGGCAAGCCTTGCGCGTTGACGAACCCGACACTGTCCTCGGGGTGCAGTTCGATGCGAATGTAATCGTCTTCGCCGATGTAGGGGCGGAAGAGCAGGCGCGTGCCTGTTTCCAGGTATTCGACGCTTTGAATGGCCTGTGTTTCGGTGAAGGTGGTGGTGAGAAAGCCGTCGCGCCGGCCCACGATGACCTGGCCCTTTTGTTTGTTCAGCGCCAGCACTTTGGGGTTGGCAAGTACGGTCGTGTCGGTCACCTGTTCCAGGGCCCGCAGGAACACGGCCACGTGGTCCTTGATGATGCCCACCGAGATGCCGCCCGCCGGCACATCCTTGCGGAAGTTGGTGCTGGCCGCGGCATTAAACAGCTCATAGCGTTCGACGGGAAGCTGGCCGAGAGAGACATCCTGAATGGCGTTTGATACGGCGCCGAGCTGCTCCAGGTCCACGCCGCCGACGATGGAGAAATCGATTCCCAGGGCATTATCGTTGCGCAGCTCGGCACGCAGGATCGTCGCCTCGATGAGCACCTGCCGGGGCCGGACGTCGATCTCGCGAAGGACGTTTTCTACTGCGGCCATCTTTTCCACGGGCGCGGTGACGACCACCAATTCGCCCGCGGCGTAATTGTCGCCGCCGGCTCCATCTGAAGAACTCGCGATGCCCGATTCGGCACGGGGAGAGGCAGTCACCGAAGAACCGCTGGACACTTGCCCGGTGCCCGCCAAGAGCGGCGTGAGGAATGACTCGGCGTCTTTGGCGCTGATGTAGCTGAGCCGAAACACGCGCGTCACCGGCTTGCCCGCCGCGGCCTGCTTCATTTCTGCCAGTTGTGCCTGGGTGTACACATAGATGAACTGATCGGTCGTGATGTACCCGGCGCCGTTGGCGACCAGAATGGCCTTGAGGGCCTCCTCGAACGTCACATCGTAGAGATTGGCGGTGACGGTTCCCTGAACTTGCGGGGAAGCGACGATGTTTCGCTTGCCTTCCAACGACAGGAGGCGCAGAACATCCGAGAGGGGCATGTCCGCGACGTGGAGCTGCACCCGCCCACGATCGGTGACCGTGACGTTCGATTGATTCATGGTGGGCGCGGCAGTCGGTTCGGGCGCGTCCTGCGCACGGACCTCGCCGGTGGCCAGCATGGCGACCAGACACGCAATCCAGAGACGCGCTAGCCATGGGCGACTGGTGCTTTTCTCGAAGTCCAAGTTCATCGTTTTTCCCGGACGCGGCGCGCACGATCAGCGTCGTCCCGCCGCGTTGCAGCCCTCCCTGGCTAGTTATCGGTACCGGTTTTATCGGCAGCGATCGAACGGACGTTCAGTGTGCCGCGGGTCAGAATCTCGCGGATCTCCGCCAGCAGTGCATTGGTGCGCCGCGCCTCTTCGAGCAGCTCCAGCCGCTGTCGACCGCTGTCGGGGACCTGCGCGTGGGCGACGGGGAATGGGTCCAATGGCCCGGACCAGACTCTCAGGCACGTTAACACCAACAGGACGATCCAGGCCCCGCGCCAAACGACATTCGGACTCAGCTTTTGCCGCGCATACATCGTGGAGCTCCCAGGAGTAACGGCGCATTCCGACCCATCGCGGCGGAGAGTGTGCCAAGCGACGAGCCGAGAAGAATTCGGTCCTTACCAGAGCCGTAGCCTTATTGGGTTATCGGTCGCTCAGGGTACCGGCTGTTGAAAGTCCAATGGTGGCTCGACGGTGCGCGGCGGGGACGTCGACGGGACGGTTCCGGCAAGTGATTGACGACGTGGACAGTTTCCCGGGAGCAAAAACAACGGGCGACGGTGACCGTTTCGGACACCATCGCCCGGATGGTTCAATCAACCTGGTTACATCGAGGCCGGCCATTCGCGCAGATGTTGCGCGTCGGCGAAGGCAACCTCGCGTGCTACCTACCGTGCCATGTCCGAGGCGGAACGGCTCCCGAGGGCACCCTACCTCGAACGACCTGAGTATATGCTAATGCACCAACTCCCTTCCACGTGTGGTCAAGGCTGCGGCCATGATCTTCTGGCCGTTGGCATTGGCGAGCGTTCCGGCCCACACCAGCCCTTCCTGGCGCAGCTCTTCCAGCCAGTCTGCCATGCGGTCAGCGCATTGCTCTTCGTTATGTCCCGAATGCGTCGAAACTTCGCGGATGAGCTCGAACTCCGTCAGCGGTCCGTTTCGCAGCCGCCGCATGATGACGAGCTGGTGCTGCCTGAGTGATTCCGTTGTGTCGATCACCTGACTCCTCCCCTTCTCGTGAAGCGCCGGCGGACACGAGCCCAATCGGTCCGCCGCGATGCCGCGATTCCCTGCGGCACGGCATCCGATTGTAGGCGCATGGGTCCATCTCCATCAAGCCGGGGGCCGGGACCCTTATCGGCGTCCACACCGGTCAGGATCCTCCCCCGGCAAACATCTTACGGGTCCTTGGGGACGCTGGTTCATGTGACGAACCCGTTCGATACCTGTTTTCTTCCCGACGGCGCCAGGTGACGTGTTCCGCGTGGCAGATATTGACGCCGCGCGCGACGGTCCTGGTCGCTGCGAAACGCGGGGATGCGGCCGGCTTGTGTGCGGCACTGCAAGCACTACACTCCGGGCACCGGCGCGTGAAGGCCGGCAATCGTCCGGGGTACGCGCATGACGATGGAATCGCCGTTACAAGTTTTCGTGACCAATGACCCGGTGTATGTCGAAAACGGCATGACGGTGTATCGCCGTGCGGGCGGTCCTTGCTGGATCATCGATCCGGGTTTGCCACCGCAGGCACGACGCATCATCGGCCATATCCAAGAACATTCGCTGGCCCCCGCGGCGATCGTCCTGACACACGCGCACGCCGACCACATTGCGGGGATCGACGAAGTACGCGCGGCGCTGGGCGCGCTGCCCGTCTACTTGGCGCGCGAGGAGTGGGCGGCGTTGACGGACCCTATGGAGAACCTGTCCGGCCATTTCGGCCCGGGATTGCGCACCGAGGTAACCAACCCGGTGGATCTGCCGCACGGTGCTACCTTGTCGCTGGATGATACCGAGTGGCGCGCGCTCGATACCTCGGGGCACTCACCGGGTGGACGCACCCTTTATTGCGCCAGTTTGGCGGTGGCGATCGTGGGAGACGCGTTGTTTGCGGGGAGTGTGGGCCGCGTGGATTTCCCCCACAGCAATGGTGCGCAGCTCATGCGCAACATCCACGCGCACCTGATGACCCTCCCCGACGAAACGCGGGTGTTGTCGGGACATGGACCGGAAACCACCATCGGGCGCGAGCGACGCACCAATCCGTTCATTCTGCACGGCGTTTAGACCGGCGGCGCTCAGCCGATCGCGGGCACGGCAAGAAGCCCGTCGCCCAGTGAAGCCGGTGCCGCGCGTGAAGTCAGCCGCATGAACACAGCCGCCAGTTCCGCGGCGCGACGACCCCGGGCGAAGCGCTCGACCCTGGACCAGGCATCCGGCGGAGGGGTTTCTCCCGTCGCCATTCGTACGATCGCCGCCGTGAGCCCCGGCATATCGCGCGGATCGCAAATGGCAGCATCGGCGCGCGCTTCACGGAGGATGCGGGCGCTGGGTCCGGTGGGGGCGACCAATGCCAGGATTGGCTTGCGCAAAGCAACGTACTCGTAGAGTTTGGCAGGAACCTGCGATTCGGTCGAACCGTCTTCGCCGCCCACGAGTAGCAGGGCATCGCCGCCGGCCATAAGTGAAAGCGCTTCGCGGTGTCCGCGCGGGCCAAGGACGGAAACGCGTTCCGCCAGGCCGGCTTCCTCCGCCAGCGCGCTGAGTGTCGATTGGCGGACGGCATGAGGTCCGATGAACACCAGTCGAACTCGGTCAGCGATATCGGGTCGCTGTGCGCGCAATCCCGTCAGCGCCCGGAACAGCGGGTCCGGACTTCGCGGGCCGTAGAATTGCCCGGCATGAACGAGGACGATTTCGTCGGGGCGCCCGATGCGGACGGGGGTGACGCCGGACGCCAGGTCCTCGTCCCATCCGTTGGCGATGACGGAACACCTGTCCGCCAGCCGTGAATCTCGGTCGATCAACTGCGTGCGGGCCTCCATGGTGTTGACCACAATGTGATCGGCGGCATCCAGCACCCGGCGCTCCAGGCGGGCATCGTACCACTCGGCCAGCACGCCCCGGCGCATGCGGTACGGCTGATCGCGCCAGGGGTCTCGGAAGTCGGCGACCCAGGGCAGGCCGGTGCTTCGCTTGAGCTGCCCTGCGATCAAGTGAGCGCTGGCATAGGGCGAAGTGGAATAAATAATGTCCACCCGGCGCCCATTAAGCGCCGCCCGCGCCGTACGAACGGCCGGCCGCACCCAACCGACGCGAGAATCAGGGGTACTAAGCCACTCGGACAACGTCGACCGAAGTCCGCGTACCCACGATCGATGTAAAGGCAATCCCTCCTTCGGTGGTGACTGCGCGCCGAGCGAACGGGCGGGCCCCCTTGTCATCCGCTTCTTGATCCGTGCGATGCGGTCCTGCCAGGGTACGCGGATCACTTCCGTCGCGGGCGGAACGCGTGCCATGAGCGCCGTGTCGAGTTGTTCGTTTTGCGGCTCGACCGTCAACACGGTGGCATCCCAGCCCAACCGATGGAGGTGCCGCACGAAGCCCAGCGTGCGCTGCGTGCCGCTGCGGTTGATGGGCGGAAAAGCGTAGGCGATGCACAGCCAATGCCCGCGAGAATCGCGACGCTCCCCGGAACGCAAAGAACGGTTTAGGCTGGCGGTGCCATTGGCGGTTTCGTTCATCAGGCACCGTCGAGGTAGAGTTCCATGCGCAGGGCGTAGCGCCACCAGTCGCGGCGGCGCTGCCAGGTTCCGACCACAAAACCGGCCGTGTGGGCCAGCGCCACGACGAACAGGACCAGGATGGACAGTGGATAGGCGGACAGCCGCCCAAGATGGCGCGCGCTGCGGCGCGCGACGTCGTGCTGTGCGGCCACGAAGAAGTATAAAACGAGCACCACGAGCACCGGCAGCGCCCAGCGCGTCACCACGCAACCCACCACAGCCGCAAGAAGTAAGGCGATATTTCGCACCTGGTAACGAAAGCCCGCGGCATCGATCTGAGTATGGCCGCGCCCCGTGCCGTAGCGGTAGAACTGCCTGGCCACACTGCGCAGCGAAGTGCGCGGGCGCCAGACGACGACGGCATCCTCGGCGAAGCGCCAGCAGGCGCCCATGCGGCGCACTTTGTGATCAAAGAGCGTGTCCTCGGAATAGTCGATCCACTCGGGCCATCCGCCGGCCCGGCGCCACAGATCTTTGGTCATGGCCAACGATCGCGCCGAAGGATTGAAGGTCGCCGGATTCACGGGCGAAAGCTGGCCGCGCATGGTGGTCAGGCCGATCACTTCTTCGAGGAGCGTTTCTCCGCGCACCCGATAGAACCCGGCGACGAACTCGACTTCGGAATCCTCGTGAAAGGGTCGCAGCAGTCGTTCAAGCCAATCGGGGTGCGCACGGCAGCCGGCGTCTGTCGTGGCGATGATTTCGCTTTGCGCCGCCGCAACGCCCAGGTTGCGCCCGCGGGCAATGTTGGCGCCCGGCGCATCGAGCACGCGGAGCATGGGCAGCGTCTCGGAAAACTGCCGCAACACCAGCGGCGTAGCGTCGGTGGAGCCGCCGTCGACCACGATGATCTCGTCGGGCACACGCGTTTGTGATGCCAGTGAACTGAGTGCGGCCGTCAACCCGGCGGCGTCGTTCTTGACCGTAATGACCACGGCCGCGTTCAGCAGTGTCAGCGACTTTTCGGTCACACGCGTACCCCCAGCGCGTATGGCAACCGGCCGATCGTGCGCAGCGCACGACGGGCATGCGCGACCAGGGTCCAACCGGGAAAGCGGCGGGCGCAGAAACCGGCGAGGTGCGCGCGACCGGGCAGCGCGTACGCGGAGAGATAGCCCATCGCGGTCCGCCAACAGGGCGTGGTGGCCGCCTCGACCAGGACCGAGCGAATGGGCGATCGCGCCGACCTCGCGGCATTAGCCAGGGACCAGCGGTCGCGCCAATGGCAGGGGTGCGCCGCCAGCGCCGCGTCTACTTCGGGCGGCACCACGGGGCCGAAATGTTCTGTCGCACGGCGCACCGCGGTCCAAGCGGCCCGCGAGACGCGCCACTGGCGACAATGCCCGACGACTCGATCCCAATCGATGCACTCCCGGTGGTGTTTCTCGAAACGAACCAGGTCGTATAGCCAGATCAATCGGACGCAATCGTGCAGCGCGGCGTGCACCGCCAAATGGATCCACATGGTTTCCACAGCGGGAACCAATGCGGTTGCCGTGCCGACGTCGACCACTTGCGCATTCGCCCAGAATGCCGCTTGCGGCACGGTGACGGCGAGGCGCAGCGGGCGAAACGGCCGCGCGTGCAGGTCGAGGCGCACCGCGTGCACGCCCGCGCTGAACAGTTCGGCTTCGTAGTAGTAGCGGGGGAAGAAGTCGGCGCGCACGAGATCAAACCCCGGACGGCACCCCGCACCGACCAGCGCCTGTCGGGCGGCGACCGCCTTCTCGGCGGGTACCAGCAGGTCCAGATCGGAAAGGGGTCGTAGATCGGATCGAGGATAGACGGAAAGGTTCAAGGCGGCGCCCTTGAGAAGCATGACGGGGATGTCGGCCGCGTTCAGCACCGAAAGCGTCAGCTCCAGTTCACGGCGCCAATGGAGTTGCCGCGCAGCCACGGCAAGGGCGACAGCGCGAAGCGAATTCTCGAATTCAAGAGGAATGGAGATCGCGAGATTCCGAACCTGCTCCAGCAGAATCCCCGCCATATTGGCCCTGCGGGCTTCGTGCAGCAGCGCAGCCCAATCCCCCGCGACCTGCGGCCGGGGAACGGACGCAGCATCCGCGGCCCGCAGCCAGGCCGCCAGCATCCCTTCGGAACCGGGTGATTCCTGCCTTCTCATGCGGCCCCCTGACGGTGCAGTTGTTCACACAGTTGCCCGGCCTGCCTCGGCCCGTTCAGGCGCGGCGCCGCCGGCCGGTTTCCGGCGGCACATCGGTCGGGCAGTTTGTCGCGCGAGTTTTGCCGAGAATCACGGTCCAGTAGCGACTCCAGAAGATCACAAGTCCGGTTCAGTTCGCCGGCCACCAGTCGATAGCACTGTGCGCCGCGAACCAGGCGCGTCAGCACGTCCAGCCCCGGACGCCGGCAACCGAACAGATTGAAACAGACTTCATGCAGGGCGAATGCGGCCTCTGCGCGGTGCATGGGAACCAGTTCCGGTTTGGCGTCGGCGCAGTAGCGGGGGAAAATGATGAAATCCACGGGGCACTCGCCCCCTACCGCGTCGGGCCGCACGCTGGTGGGATCGATGAACCCCACGTTGCCTTTGGCGCCTTTGATGAAGTAGCGACGGCGAAAGAACTGAAGACCCAGTGCCTCGACCACCGGATGCGAGGGCTGCTTGATGCAAATCGCCCGCGGGTAGGGCGCCAATCGCAACGTGTCCGAGTGAATGACGGCGAATTCGTCGCAAAGGTAGTGCCAACCACGAGTCAGCAGGCCGGCCGTGAGGGTCGATTTGCCACTGCCCGACAGCCCGGGAAGAATGACCCCCCTCCCCCCCACCGCCAGCGACGCAGCGTGAAGATGCAGGAACTGCGGGAGCACACGGGGCACTTCCCAGTTGATGGCCCATTCAACGTACGGCAGCACTTCGGCGGCGCGCGTGGGCGTAAACTGCAATCGACCATTGACGGTCACGTCCCACCCACGGGGACGCCACCAGCGCGCCGCGCGGGGGTGAACTTCCACGCGAATCATGGACGCGGCGGTGCCTGGCTCGGGAACGACGGCGTGGTGGTACAACGCCGCGTAGTCGGCCAGCAGGGCGCGCAGATCCGTGGCCAGCGTCGCACGCACGACACCCATCTGAAAGGTGCGCGAGGGTAATGGGCTGTAGCATTGCGTCATGCGTGGTTTTCGCCGCCGGTTGAGGGGGTGTACACAACCAGGTTTCGTGTTGCGAGTTCGTCCAGCGTGCGGATGACGTAACTCCGTGCTTCGGGCGCCGGAACGTCGTAGGTTTCGCTCACCCGCGCCGCCAGGCTGCCGGCGTCGTGGCGACCATCGCAGGCGCGCCAGATGAACAGCGCGGTTTCGTTGAGGCGGTGCGTATCGGCGGTGAGCGCGTCGTAGACCAGCGCCTCGCCGTCGAGTTCGTGCACCGTCAAGTCCGCACGCTGGGTCGGAACGCCCGCAGGCGCCGATGCCGCGTTTTTCGCTTCAGGGTTATTCATGTTTACGTCCTCCACCGCCTCCGGCAGGTGGCATTTGCGCGGAGGCCAGCGACTTGTTGCGGTGCAGTTTCTCGCCCATGGCCCGCCAAAACGTCTCGCTGTTCAGGCAAAGCGGCGGCACCCGGCGGCCATTGAGAAAGACCGCGGGAGCCTCGCGTACGCCCCACTGCTCGGCCAATGACCTGTTCTCCGATAGTCGCCGCACGTCCACACGGGCACGGTGCTGAAACGCGGGCATCAACGTTTCGCTCCAGGCGCGTGCAAGGCACAGGCACGAGGGGCATTCACTCTCCGTGAAGATGATGATCGCCGCCTGCTCGCTTCCATCTTGCGATGGCACTTCGCTCCCATCGACGAGAGGCTGGGCGTAGAACTCACGCAGGAGACGGTCGGGATCGGACTGAATCTGAGCGAGCACGGATTCCAGGCCGGCGCGACGCCGCCACTCATATCGAGCCTTGGTGATGGACTCGTAAAGCTGCCAGGATCCCGCGATCGCAACCGCGATAGCCAGCGCACCGGCCATTCGGAGGCGCCGACGAAATTGCGCCACAATCGGTGGCGGCACCAGGCCGGTCGAAGACGTGGGGCGTTGCGGCGATGTCCACCACGCCCCCGCCATACCCAGCACGATGACCCCGTTGGCCATGTGCGCCAGCAGACAAAGCGGACACCACGAACCAACCGTTCGCAGCATGTTCACGGTGAGAAACACGGAAACGGCACCGCCACCAACGAGCCCGACGGCGAAAAGCCGCCAGATTCGATCCGCCCGGGTTTCGGGCAGCCGCACCAGCGCCAACCAGACCGTGACGCCAAGAAAATAAGCCAACCCCAGGAAAGAGACCGGCACCAGCCAGCGCCGGCCCAGCAGGTACACGTCAAAGGAACCCCAGCGGCTCTGGACAACTTCGGCACAATTCACGCTGGGAAGCCCGGCGGGCGCGCACCAGGTGAACCAGGCGCCGGCTTCCGAGTCGCCCACCACCCAACCGCCATCGTGGCCGGCCAGAAGCGTCCCCGAAGCCCACACGCCGATCAGCCCGGACACGATTAGTGCCGGAAGTACGACTTGCCTGAATCGTTGCGCGCGCATGGTATTCCATGCGCTCTATCGGACGTTGCAGGCAGTGAATGCAGTTAGTCGGGGCGCACGCGGGTGACGCCGGGTGGCAGCGCCGCGCTACCCGGAACACGTCCGGGCCAGTGCAAGGCCCCGGCCCCAGAATACCTCAGGGACAGTTCTGCGGAATCGCAAACGGGTACGTTTGCCCCTGGAAAGCCTGAATCAGATTGAATACATCGGTGAAGTTAACCACTTGATTGGGTACTTGGTCGTGCACGTCCACCCAGGTGAAATGCGGCGACCCCGGCAGTGCCTGAAAAGTCTGGAGCGCCGCGAGAAAGTCATTGGCGTTCACCAGCCCGTTGGGACCATTCCACATGAGACCGTCGAAGGCGCCCACGGTGTCGCCCCAGAACTTTCCGCCCGCCGGCTGAATGATCGTATGGAGCGCCAGCGGCGCCGAGAAGAACGACGTGCCGGTATCGTAGCGCACGTTGTAAGACGCCACCGGCACGATGCCGCAATCGGCCACGTGCACCACCTGCTCATTCCAGAGGCGTGCGACGGGCGCGCTAACGATCCGTGAAACTCCGTTGCCATCCGGAACGTCGAGCCACCCCAGTACGCCCGTAGCCCCGGGTCCGGCGGTAAGGCTGATTTCAATGGCCAGCGGATCTTGGTTGACTGGGTTGGGCTGAAACGAAACATAGCGGTTGCGGCGCACATCGAACGGCACGGGGGCGGCCAAAGGCGGCTCGGGAATGGTCACCTGCCCCAGTGCGGCGGAGGGATCGAGCACGAAGAGCCCGCGATTGATATCCGAGACCAGCACCACGCCGCTGGGAAGGAACGGATAAACGCCCCAGGCGCCGTTGAAATTCCGGGCGTCACTGGCGGGATAGGTGTCGAAGAAACCGACCTGCTGAATGTCGTCGTGGTCGCTCACGTCAAAGATGCGCAATCCGCTGGTGTAGTTGGCCTCGAACACAAAGTCGCCGCGGACCATGAGGTTGTGATCGATGGAAGGCAGGCCCGTCGTGAACGAACGGACGTAGAAAGGGTTGTTCAAATCCTCAACGTTGATGATGTAGGTCGTGGTGGTGTTGACGTTGGGGTTCTGGAGTTCGTCCAGTTCGTCGTCCACGTAGACAAACTTGCGGTCGTCGCTCAGCCAACTCTGGTGGCAGTAAGTCACGTTAGGGTACGCCACCGTGGACATCACGAACATGTTGCTCTTGTTGGTCACGTCGATGATCCAGATGCCCGCGTTGGTGGCCGCGCCGAAACAGATTTCCCTCCCCGCAAACGGCCCGTCGTTGTAGGACACCACCTGCACGTCGTGCAGGGCGTGATTGCTCCACACGCCCGCCAGTTGCGGATTGGTGGGGTTGCTCAGGTCCACCGCCACCAGCGCCCCCATGTTGGTGGCCACGAGATAGGCGAAGCCGCTTTCCTCGTTAAGGGCGATGTTGTGCGCGGTGAACAGGCTGCCGTTGAGCAGGCTGGTCTGCACCAGCGAAATCGAACCGTTGTCCACGTTGCTCAAGTCGATCACTTGCAGTCCCAGACCGCTCTGATCGATCACCGCGTACGCGTAATGGCCGTAAGTTTTCATGTCCCGCCAGGTGGAACTTGGGCCCGGAATCTCACCAACGATTACCGGGTTGACCGGATCGGTAACTTCCACCACGGCCACGGACTTCCAGAGCCCGATGATGGCATACTCCCGGCCGGACGGCGACACATAACCCCAAATGTCGTTCCCCGCCGACGTCCCGCTGCTGAAGCCGCTCAGCGGAATCTGGCTGAGCAACGCCACGCCCGACGCTGGAAACGTCTCGAGCGTATCCGCCGCGGGACCATCGGTTTCCCCGGCGCCTGCGATTTGCCGGAACGAATCGAATTGCGCGGGAGTGAGCGTGTCCGCGCGCGGAAGCGACATGGCCGGGCGCACCGTCGACAATGAAGACACCACCAGAGCGGCGCACAGAATCCACCGTCGACTCTCACCAAAGCATTCAGATCGATGCACGAAAACCCTCCGCATGGTCATTCCGGTGTGAATCCGGCCCCGATGCCACCGCGCCGCGCGGCGACTCTTTGACTGGCCATTGTAACGAATCGACGGGGGGATTTAAACCCCTGATCGACCTCTTTTCCCGGCACGTTTACAGGAAATGACGTCTGGATGGCGCCGGGGCCTGACTGTGCCATGGTGGAACGGCACCAGCCCGCCTGCCGTCGAGTTCCATGTCAAGGTCCCGGTTTCAGATCTGGCTGGTCAGGGAAAGAGTCGCTCGTACTCCCGCATCCAGTTATCGTCGTCCTCGTCGCTGATTTCGACCATGGCGGCCAGTGCCCCATCGACGAAGAAAAACCAGTACTTTTCGTTGGTTCGGACGCGCAGGCGATACTTCCAGACGTCCACGGTCGCCCCTTCGCTCGATCGAAGCGTTGCCTTCAGTTCCGGGGGCACGCCGTCGAGCGTTTCCACCACCTGCTGTTTGTTCATGCCCACCGAAACCTCGTGCAGCCGCGTGACGGTGGGGTAACATCCCAAGGCGCTAAGCAGGCCGATGCCCAGCCATGGCAGCATGTTGGGGCGGTAGTTCATGGATCAACTCCGGTCCGTGTGTAGGGTAGGGGCACAATCCCACCTGGACGGTGCCCATTCGGAGCGAATCATCGAGGGCCGCGACTCGGCCGTCAACTGCGAAAGAGCGTTTTCGGGGCCGTCGCCTGGCAACGGAATCGGATTGCGGCATGGTTTCTGTGGCGTGCTATACTCCAAGCCGCGGAAACAACCCCGACAGGATCGACCGCGAACTTGTTTATGAGTGCCACCAGTCCAACACCGGTCAACAAACTGCTTTCGCCCGCGGGAGCGGTGGCGAAGAAAATGACCGGCTACGAGCTGCGCCCCCAGCAACTGGCGATGGCCGAAGCAGTAGCCGGTGCCTTTGATGAAGGCGAACACCTGCTGGTAGAAGCGGGGACCGGCGTGGGCAAGAGTTTTGCCTACCTCATCCCCGCCATCGAGCGCGCGGTGCGCCTGGGCGAACGCGTGGTCATCAGCACGCACACCATCGCCCTCCAGGAACAGCTTATCCACAAGGACATACCCTTTCTGAAGGAGGTGTTTCCCCAGGAGTTTACGGCCGTGCTGGTCAAGGGGCGGTCGAACTACCTTGGACTGCGGAGGCTCGCGCGTGCCAGTCAACGCAAAGAAGGACTTTTCGACGAGCGCGGCCAGGTCAACGAGTTATGGCGCATCGAAGACTGGGCCTACAAGACGGAAGATGGTTCGCTGGCGGATCTCGACCCCCAGCCCGCGTTGCCGGTGTGGGAGCGGGTCAAGAGCGAGCACGATGATTGTCTGGGCCGGCGCTGTGCCACCTACAAACAGTGCTTTTACCAGCGGGCACGGCGCCGCGCCGCGGAAGCGCAAGTGCTGGTGGTGAATCACGCGCTGCTTTTCTCCGACGTAGCCGCACGGCGGCAGGGTGCGTCGATCCTTCCCGACTACAACCACGTCGTGCTCGACGAAGCGCACACCGTGGAGAGCGTGGCGGGCGACCACCTGGGAACCAACATTTCCAATACCCAGGTGCTGTTTCTGCTCCAGTCGCTGCACAATCCGCGGACCGGCAAGGGGCTGTTGCACGCCGGGGCGCAGCCCGACGCGGTCGCCGCGGTGGTGGCGGCCAGGCTGGCCGCCGAAGCATACTTCGACGCCGTGGTCCAATGGGCGGAATCGCAGCGCGGCTTCAGCGGCCGGGTGCGGCAGCCGCTCGATCTGCCCCAGCCGTTGTCGGCCGCGCTGGTCGACCTGCGGCAGCAGCTTCACGCCATTCGCGAAGCCACGGAGAACATCGACGACAAGCTCGAACTGCTGTCGATGATGGACCGCTGCGAGGCGCTGGGCGGCGCGGTGGCCCTCTGGCACACGCAGTCGGAACCGCAATCGGTGTACTGGATCGAACATACTTCCGGGCGCACGCGGCGCGTGACGCTTTGTTGTCGCCCGATCGACGTGGGGCCGGTGCTGCGGGAGTCACTGTTCGACGCGGTCAAGAGCGTGGTGATGACCTCTGCCACGCTGACCACGGGCGGCGCGGAACCATTTTCGTACATTCGCGGCCGGCTGGGGCTGGAGAGCGTGCGGACGTTGGCGCTCGGCTCGCCGTTCAACTATGCCCAGCAGATGACCGCCTACGTGGCCGCCGACCTGCCCGATCCGACGAATGGTTCCAGTTACGTCCCCGCGGCATGCGAGGCGATCATGCGGTACCTGCGCAAGTCCGAGGGACGGGCGTTCGTTTTGTTCACCAGTTACTCCATGATCCAGGAATGTGCCCATCGACTGGAGCCCCTCCTGACGGCGGAGGGCATGCCCCTGCTGGTGCAGGGGTCGGGCCTGCCGCGGGGGAAAATGCTGGAGCGCTTCCGCAGCACGCCGCGCTGCGTGCTGTTCGGGGCGGATACTTTCTGGGCAGGCGTGGACGTGGCTGGCGAAGCGTTGAGTAACGTGATCATCGTGAAACTTCCGTTCGCGGTTCCCAGCCAGCCGATGGTCGAGGCCCGGATTGAGCGCATCCGCGAGCATGGCGGCAACCCGTTCATGGACTTTCAAGTGCCCGAGGCGGTGTTGAAGTTCCGTCAGGGGATCGGGCGACTCATCCGCACGCGCACCGACAGGGGCATCGTGGTGGTGCTCGATCCGCGGGTAATTTCCAAGCCCTACGGCAAGCTGTTCCTCGAAGCGCTGCCCGACTGTCCCGTGGTCATCGAACCAGAGGCCAGACCATGAACCAGGCGGGCATGCGGCCGACCCCCCCCCACCGCGCCGGCCCGATTCGGCGCGACATTCTCTTTGACGAATCGCGCCCCATCCGCGCGCCGCTCACACGGCTGGATATCGAATCGCTGCGACGGTCCTTCGCGGCGCTGGGCGATCGCGCCGCGCAGGCGGTGATCGCGGCCGGATTCGATCAGGACGACGTCGTGCTCGACCGCCTGATGCGGTGCCACGTGGACGACACCGTAGGGGCGGAGCTGCCGGCGGATTGGCTGGCGGACGCCGGGCGGCTTTCCGGGGCGATCATTGCCGCCCTCAGCAGCAGGGCGCAACGCCCGATTCCGATCGAAGGGGTGACGATCGAATCGGTGCGCGTCCGCGCCGTGCTGGAACGCTGGGCATAGTACGCCCGTCGCGCAGCCGCAGATTGGTGTGGCGTGATCGCTTGCGCCAATCGACCGACCACTCCCGCGAGCTCCTGCGTGCCCCACCTGCGCCGCGGGTATTTCCTTACTTGCGGCGCACGTATTCCACTTCCACCACCTTGTAATTGTCGCCGGCATGCAGGTCGATGATCTCAAACACGTGCTTGTTGTCGTCCACGATGCGCGTCACGTACTTCACGGTTCGTCCGAAGACATCCATCATCGGTTCGTCCATTTCGCCGTAGGAGGTGATCACTTTTCCGGTAGGGTCGGCCATGCCGCGCATGGTGAGCAGGTACGTGTTTTGGTTGTCCGCCCAGGTGCCCACGTACATGTTGCGGTAGTTGTCGTAACCGGTCATGCCCAGGCCCTTGAAGGGCATGGACTTCATGGCGCCGGTTTCGTCGGGGAACATCACCTCACCGGTCATTTCCTCCTGGATGAAGCGCCCATCGAGCACCGATTTGATGCTGGCCTTCCCCTTCGTTTCGATCGCGTCCGAACCCGGCCCGCCGAAAAAGATTCTGATGGTAATGTCCCATTCGCCGACGAACTGTTGCAGGAGCTTGTGCGCTTTGCCGGGCGTCTTGGCCTTCTCCATTTTCTCCATCATGGCCTTCATTTCCTCGGGCGAGGGCATCTGCATGCCGCCCGGAGATTGCGCACCTTCCTGGGAGCGAGCCATGGGAATGGCCAGCGCGCAAGACAACATAACGATCGTGAGTAGCACGGTACCTTTCATACTTTTTCCTTTCGCCAATAGTCTCTGTCGTCCATTCACGGAGTTGATGTTCCCCGTAGTCTCCAGCCTCCGCGGTACAGGCATTCGTCATTTCGTGCATCTATTCCGATGGCGCCTATCGCACCCTTCGCTTCACCGCGTGAGATGTTCCGGAATCGTCTTGCACTTGTAGCATCGTTTACTCAAGGGAATCGCACCGGGAGTAAACACCCCGTCGCGCACGTTGTGCAGAATCTTCGGGATCCAACGCTTGACCATGGTGCCCCAGCCGAAGCGGAGCATGAATCGCTGCCACCAGGGGAAGACTTCCAGCCCGACGTGCTCCAGAACCAGCCGCGTTCCTCCCGTCTCCTCGTGTAACGTCCACGTGACCGTGGAGGGGTGCTCATGCCGTTTTTCGGGATGCCAGGTGTAGACCAGCCGCCGCGGCCGATCGACCTCCGGCACCTCGCACAGCACCAGCCCGTTGCCGCAGCCGGGCATCGCGTCGACCTGGAAGGTAAAAGAATGGCCCGCCACCGGCTCGAAGTCGTTGGGCATCAGCCATTCCGCCAGTGCCCGCCGATCGGTGAGGGCCAGCCAGACCGCTTCACGCGGATGCGGATAGAACGCCTCTTTGCGCAGCGCACGGGTCATGGGTAGTTTTTCTCCAGGAATCGTCCCAAAGCGGTCAATTTTTCATCCCAGAAGCGGCTGAAAAAAGCGACCCAGTCGAACACCTCCTTCAGAGGCACCGGATTCAGAGAATAACGGTGGCTGCGACCGGCGCGCGCCCAGCCGACCAGCCCGGCCTCGCGCAGCACGCGCAGGTGCTGCGACACGGCCGGTTGGCTGACGTTGAACTCGCCGGCCAGTTCGCCCACCGTTCGTTCGCCTTCCCCCAGCAGGTCGAGGATGCGGCGGCGCGTGGGGTCGGCCACGGCTTTGAAGATGTCGGCATCGACCCGCGAGCGTACCATGCCGTCTAATATATAAGCGATTACTTATTTGTCAACCCCCCTTTCCGGGAGGGCGTCGGACGCGGGCGTAGCGGAACCCACCCTGCGATTCGCCCCACGCCGCGGTACACTCCGCCGCATGACACGTTATGACGTTATCGTGGTCGGCCTGGGCGGTATGGGCAGTGCGGCGTTGTGGCGACTGGCGCAGCGCGGACTGCGCGTACTGGGCATTGAATCGTTCGCCGTCGGGCATGACCGGGGCAGTTCGCACGGCGGCACGCGGATCATCCGCAAGGCCTATTTCGAGCATCCCGACTACGTACCCCTTTTGCACCGTGCCTACGCCGGATGGTCGGAACTTGAGGCCCGGACCGCGGAGCGCCTGTTCGAACGAACCGGACTGTTGCTCATCGGTCCGCCCGATGGGGCGATTCTCTCCGGTGTGCGCCGCGCGGCCGACGCGCATCGCCTGAACATTGCGGATCTCTCCCACGCGGACTTGCGCAGGCGGTTTCCCGGCTTTGCAACCGGCGACGGGATGAATGCGGTGTTCGAAGCCGATGCGGGTTTCCTGCACGTCGAACGATGTGTCACCGCGTGCGTTGCGGCGGCGCACGCGCTGGGCGCGGAGACCATGACCAACACCCGGGTGCGTTCGTGGTCGACGGACGGGCGCTCGGCGCGCGTGGAAACGGACCGCGGTCGATTCGAGGCCGGCGCACTGCTGATCTGCGGGGGGGCATGGAGCGCGGCGTTGCTGCGCGATCTCGGGCTCTCCCTGGAAATACGCCGCAAGGTCGTGCTGTGGTTCTCTCCGCGTCATGAGCTATTCAGCATGCGACGCGGGTGCCCGGTCTTCGGCATCGAAACCGCTCAGGGGTTTTTCTACGGATTTCCCGATGTCGACGGCTCGGGTGTGAAGGTGGGCGACCACACCGGGGGCGACACGGTAGCCGATGCCGACGCCCTGGACCGGCGTCTCCTGCCGGGAGATGTGCCGCGCATCCGCGGATTCATCGAGGAGTACTTGCCTGGCCTTGATTCGACCGTGCTGCGCCACTCGGTGTGCATGTACACGATGACGCCCGACGAGCACTTCATCATCGACCGGCATCCCCACCACTCCAACGTGGCCTTCGCGGCGGGATTCAGCGGGCACGGCTTCAAGTTCGCGCCCGTCGTCGGATCGGTCCTCGCCGATCTGGTGACACAAGGTGACACCGAAGCGCCGATCGGATTCCTGCGGATCAGACCGTGGCCGAGCCGGCAGACACACGGTAGCGCCGGCGGCGCGCAGCGGGCCTGAGTTCCTTTCCGGGCGTGGACTTGGAACGCTGCCCGTGACCGGTGGTGCTGCCATCACGCAGGTGATTCGGGAACGTCCAACGCCCGCGGTGTGCGATCCACCGGGGTCATTTCGGGAATCTCGTCGCCGGTTCCGGCGCCCAGTTCGCGAAAGCGCCGCGCCGAAGGCAGCACGCGACTCTCCAGCGAACCGACGGCCTGATTGTAAGCGTTGACGGCACTGCCCAGACCGTTTCCGACTTTTGCCATGTGTTCGGCGAAAGTGCGCATGCGATCAAACAGCTCACGCCCCAGCTCGCTGATACGCTCTGCGTTCTGCGTGAACTGCTCCTGTCGCCAGCCATAGGCAATGGCACGAAGCAGCGCGATCAGCGTGGTGGGCGAAGCGAGGACGACGCGCTGGGTCACGGCGTCCTCGATGAGTGTGGCGTCGGTCTCGAGCGCAGCGCTGAAGAAGGACTCGCCCGGCAGGAACAAGACAACGAACTCCGGCGCGGACGGAAACGACTTCCAGTAACTCTTGCTCGCAAGCTCTTTGAGGCGGCTGCGAACCTGGGCCGCGTGCCGTCGCAGCGCATCCTGCCGCGTCGCTTCATCGGCAGCCGCCACCGCATCGAGGTATGCGTCGAGAACGGTCTTGGCGTCGACGACCACGGTACGCGCGCCGGGAAGGCGAACGACCATGTCCGGGCGCAACCGTCCGTCCTCGCCGCTGAAGCTCACCTGCTGCTCGAAATCGCAATGCTCGATCATACCGGCCAGTTCCGCGGCGCGGCGGAGGGCCAGTTCGCCCCAGCGCCCGCGGACTTTGGGGTCACGCAGCGCGGTCACCAGCTTGCCGGTCTCCTGCTGGAGCTGCTGATTGGTCAGTGCCAGGCGCTTGACCTCCTGCTCCAACGAGACGTACGCCGTGCGGCGCGTCTGTTCGAGTGTCTGGACTTGCGTTTCGTAGCGTTTGAGCGAATCGGCGAGCGGCTGCACCAGCGTCTTGATGGCCTCTTCGCGCTTGCCGAGGTCGCCGCGCGCTTCGGCCAGCAGGGTCTCCAGCGTCTTTTTCGCATTGGCCAGGAATTGCTCGGCGTTGCTCTGCAGCGCTTTGGCCGACAGCGCTTCAAAGCTCTCCTTGAGCTTCTTCTCCGCGTCGTCGAGCAGGCGGCGCTGCTCCTCCAGGCGGCGGCCCGACTCTTCCAGTTGCGTTTCCAGACGGGCGCGCGACTGGCGTTCCCCGTCGAGCCGTTGACGAAGTTCCCCGATTTGTTGCTCTCCCGCCGCCGATTGCGCGCGCAGTTGCTCCTGCGTACTTTGGGCTACGGCCAATTGCGACTGCAGATCGCCGCGCTCAACGGCAGCCCGCGCCCGCATACGCGCCGCGCTGATCGCCCAACCGACCAGCGATCCCGCCACGATCCCACCGGCCAGCCAGAGCAGTTGTTCCATGCCTGTTTCCCACGCGGTTCAGTTCGGCGGGTCTACGCGCACGCCCCGGCGGCGATGAGATCGCCGTGCCCTTCACGCCGCACCACCGGCGGCCAGTCGCCCGCCGGGTCATACCAGGTGTCCAACACGCGGCGGAACTCGGCGGGAGACTGCACGGCAATGTACGCATCGCGCACCTGTCGCGCCAGCGGGTGGTGCTCGGCGTACTTAATGCCGAACTTGCGCATGACGCGCCCGGCAGTCGTTTCGCCGTATTCCCCGACCGCCTGCTCGAAGTGCCAGGCGATGGCTTCGCGCTGCTGCGCGATGCTCGGTGGATCGGGCAGCGGCGCGCCGCGCCATAACGCGCGGCACTCCTCGAAGATCCACGGGTTGCCGATGCAACCGCGGGCGATGGTGACGCCGTCCACCCCGGTCTCGCGAATCATGCGCACGCACGCCTCGGCGCTGAACAGGTCGCCGCTGCCGAAAATGCGCTGATCCCCCACGTGCCGCTTGACCCGCTCCAGAAAACCCCAGCGGCTGGGGCCGACGTAACGTTGTTTGACGGTGCGCCCGTGAACCGTCACCGCCGCGACGCCCAGCGAAAAGGCGCCGTCGAGGATCGCGAAAAAGTGGTGCTCGCTCTCTGCGGAGTCGTCCATGCCGCGGCGCATTTTGAGGGTGACCGGGTGGGTGCGGCCCACGGCGTCGCGCACGCGGCGCACAATATCCAGCGCGGTCTGCGGTTGCGAGAGCAGAAAACCGCCGCGACAGCGACCAAGCACCTTCTTGACCGGGCAACCGAAATTGATGTCGATCACGTCGTACCCCGCCTCCGCCATGGCCGCGGCGGCCGGGGCGAACTGATCGGGGTTGGCGCCCATGAGCTGGCCGCCGACGGGGTGGTCGTCGTGTGGCACATGGAGGATTTCGCGCTGCTTTCGCCCCGGCTGAAGGACCAGCTTGTCGAGAACGACTTCGTTGAGCGCATACACGGCGCCAAAGCGGCGGGCGAGGCGACGCATAGGCAGATCGCTGTAACCGCTCAGGGCCGCCTGGAAAAACGGCACGCCGAGAAGGCCCCTGCCCGCAAACGAGAATTTGCCGCCCGGCACTGCTCGCTCCTCATGCGGTAGCGCTATAGAACTAGGCACGTGCATTCACGAACCATACCTGAGAAGCCGGTGTGGCGTAAAGCGCGGAGTCCGTTCGACCGCCGGTTCATTCCCCCGAAATCGCAGGTCCGAACAGGGTGAAGAGAGCCATCAAGAGTGCCAAACCCAGTATGGATATCAGCGTGCCGTACTTCGCCATGTCGCGGACGTTGAGCGCCCGCGTGGCAAAGGCGATGGCGTTGGGCGGCGTGCTGATCGGCAGGCTCATG
>CAZMVD010000009.1:0-63387 GCA_964569425.1 uncultured Phycisphaeraceae bacterium | reverse complement strand
TCATCGACGGCTTGTTCCGCGAGGATCTGTATTATCGCCTGAGCGTGTTTCCTATTCACCTGCCCCCGCTGCGCGAACGGCGCGAGGACACACCGCTGTTTATCGAGTATTTCGTGAACAAGGCGGCGCGCGAATGCAATGTCCGCGCACTGCGGGTGGATCCGGAGACGCAGCGGGCGCTGCTCGCTTATCCCTGGCCGGGCAATGTTCGGGAATTGCAGAACGTCATAGAACGCTCGGTGCTCATGTCCGACGGGCACACGCTGCTGCCGCATCACCTTCCGCCCGAGATTGCTGCAGCGGACGAAGACCTGGGCGATCACGGCGGCGCGCCAGCCTCGGACGGGGCCACTTTGTATGCACAAGAACGGTCGTTAATCCTGCGGGCACTGGAAGCGCACCAGTGGAACCAGTGCCGCGCGGCGGAGGCGCTGGGGATCAGCCGATACCACATCCGCCACCGGATCAAGAAATACGGACTGCGTCGATCGGGAAACAGCGGCGGAGTGGATTGACAATGGGCGGGGGCGCCGTTCGGTGGCGGACGGCTCTGAAGGAAGACGGCACGAACCGATGATCAGCAAAGCCAAGACCGTGAAGGAATACCTGGCCGGCTTGCCCGCGGACCGGTGGGCGGCGATTACGGCGGTGCGCAAGGTCATCCGAAAGAACCTCGGAAAAGGGTATCGGGAGGGGATGCAATACGGCGCGATCGGCTACTACGTGCCGCACTCGGTCTATCCCGCAGGATACCATTGCGACCCGAAGCAGCCGCTGCCCTTTGTGGGTCTGGGGTCTCAGAAGCACTACATGTCGCTGGGGATCATGTCCATGTACCTGAACCCGGCCCAGGATGCGTGGTTCCGCCGGGAGTGGGCGAAAACGGGCAAGAAACTGGACATGGGCAAGGTGTGTATCCGGTTCAAAAAGGTGGAAGACTTGCCGCTGGAGCTGATCGGGCAGGCGATCGCGCAGGTGCCGGTGGCAGATTGCGTGGCCCTGTACGAGACGGCGCGCAAACGCACCGTTTGATTTCGATGGCTGCGTGGGCACCGCCCGGCAGGCCGTTGCTTTCAAGACAAAGGAGCACCAGATGAACCGGCAGGCCAAGACCGTGAAAGAGTACCTGGACAGCTTGCCCGCGGATCGGCGGGCGGCGCTGTCGGCGGTTCGCGCGGTGGTCCGCAAGAATCTCGACAAGGGGTATCAGGAAGGGATGCAATACGGCATGATCGGCTATTTTGTGCCGCATTCGATCTATCCGGCGGGGTACCATTGCGACCCGAAGCAGCCGCTGCCGTTTGTGGGCCTGGCGTCGCAGAAGAACCATATGTCCCTCGCGATGATGTTCCTTTACCTGAATCCGGATCATGAGGCGTGGTTCCGCCGGGAGTGGGCGAAAACAGGCAAAAAGCTGGACATGGGCAAAGCGTGCATCCGGTTCAAAAAGGTGGAGGACCTGCCGCTGGAGCTGATCGGCCAGTCGATCGCGCGGGTGCCGGTGGCGGAATGCGTGGCGCTGTACGAGGCGGCGCGCGCGAGCGCGGCGGAAAGGAAGAGCAAGACTCGACCAAAACAGGCACGAGTCAAGAATTGAAGTTCAGTGCGTCGGGATGGCGACCTGGTGAAAGTCGCGCTCGTAGCTCAGTAGGATAGAGCACCGGTTTCCTAAACCGGGGGTCGCAGGTTCGAATCCTGCCGGGCGCAGTAAAACAGAGGCGGATGTAATGACTTGCGTGCGGCAATATCCAACGGACGGCGTATCCAAAGGGCACCGAAGGCGTCGATTCCGGCGGGCGGTCACGCGCTTTCAGTGAGCGCGTGTTCACAGAAGGCTTCGGGCAGGTAGTCAATCACGTCCTGAGCCGTAAGAGAATGGCGACCCAGTTCCTCGGCGGCGAAATCCCCCGCCAGCCCGTGCAGGTGAACGCCGAGAATGGCACCATCGAGCGCGGGCATTCCCTGACCGAGCAGCGCGGTGATCACTCCGGTAAGCACGTCGCCCATTCCGGCCGAGGCCATGCCGGAGTTGCCGGTGGCGTTGACAAACAGGCGGGACCCGTCGGTGACCACCGTGCCGTGTCCCTTGAGGACCACGGTGCAGCCATATTCCTGGACGATGGCGCAGGCTGCATCACGCCGCGCGGTCGGGGTATGAAGCAAGTCAATCGTCTGATTCCGGGCGGTCAACAGGCGCCGGGCTTCGCCCGGGTGGGGCGTGAGCACAATGCGCCGGCCCTGGGGGAAGTCTTTGACCGGGGCCTCGGCAAGACGGTTCAAGCCGTCGGCATCGACCACCACGGGGCCGGCGAAGCGCGCCAGGAGTTCCGCGACCATTTCACCGGACATCGAACGGCCCAACCCCGGCCCCAATGCCATGACGTCGGCCTGATATTCGTGCAGCGCGGCCAAGATGTTTTCCAGGTCATCGGGGAGCGAGCGCGCAGTGGCACAAGGTGCCAGGGTCACCGCGGCGGCGCGGAGCGGCTCGGGAACAAGAAGTTGTATCAGCCCCGCCCCACTGCGAAATGCCGCTTGTGCCGCCAACGCGGGCGCGCCAACCATGAGGACGCCGTCGCAGCATCCGCCGATGATGACCAAGCGCCCGACATCGCCCTTGTGGGCATCGTCGGAACGATGGGGCAACGGGGCGATTTCTCTGGTGATGACGACCTGCTGGGACATCGCTCGCCCGCGAATGATCACTGCGTCGGCCTGGCGGCGCCACCGTTCGGACAAATCCGATACGGTTGGGACACGCCGCGTACACTCACGAATCCGCTTCCGCCGCCGCGTTGTTTCTGCGCCGGTTGATCAAGGCCGCGGCATAACCCGCGCCGAAGCCGTTGTCGATGTTGACGACCGTCACGCCGGCCGCACAACTATTGAGCATGGCCAGCAGCGCCGCGACCCCGTGAAAGCTGGCCCCGTAGCCCACGCTGGTGGGAACGGCGATGACCGGGCAGTCTACCAGGCCGCCGACGACGCTGGCCAGCGCGCCCTCCATGCCCGCGACCACCACGGCCACCGCGGCGGATTGCAGGGCCTGGGCGTGGACGAGCAGCCGGTGAATCCCAGCAACTCCCACGTCATAAATGGTGACCGTGGCCTGGTCCATGATTTCGGCGGTGATCCGAGCTTCTTCGGCAACGGGCACATCGCTGGTGCCCGCGCATAATATGGCAATGGTCCCATGGGTCGGGAGACGGGACACCTGTCGGAGGGTAATGGTCCGGGCCGCCTCATGATACTCGGCCTGGGGCTGGACGGACGCCACCGCCCGATAGACATCAGGGGACGCGCGAGTCGCGAGGACGTTGGAGCCGGCATCTGCCCGGCGCGCGAAGATCTCGGCTACGTGGGCGGCTGACTTGCTTTCACAGTAAATGACCTCGGGAAAGCCGCAGCGGATCGCCCGGTGGTGGTCTACCTTGGCGAAGCCCAGATCTTCGAACGGCAGGCGGCGCAATCGACCCATTGCCTGGTCGACGGATTGCCGCCCCTGCTGGACGGACATCAGGAGGTCTCGTAGGCCCTGTTCAGTCATCAAACAGCAGTCTACCTGCGCACTGGCCGGATTCCAACGCCGAGCGTCTCGGTTTCCTCCGGCCCCGATCAAGCTCTAGCGACCGAGGAAACTCCGAAAGAGCGTCGCCGGCGGAGCGATTTGGCGGCGGAATACCTCGGCCAATGAGCCGGCGACGGTGCACGGGATGGCGTGCAAACAACAACCTGGTTCAATTCCGCGGAGCCTCGTCATAGGCGCCTTGTCGAAAGGGTCGTCTCCTGAGACGAACTGGTGGAAATGTCGATTACGGCCGAATTGTCGCCGGGGAGCGCGCATCGTATACTGAAGTCTACGGGCGCTGTACTTATTCGGCGCATTATCGGAAGTAACGACCCCCAAGTCGATAGAGGCCGCCGGTGGTTTTCGCGCAAATCGACGTTCTGCAGAGCCTGTCCTCTTTTTTCGACCGAATGGTCGATCGTCCCTGGGTTTCACTCACCGAGTTGGTGCTGATTGGCAGCGTAGTATACACGGTGCTGCGTTTCTTCCAGGGGACGCGCGGAGCCCGACTCGTACGCGCCGTGTTAATCCTGCTGGCGGCGAGCTTCGCGATCGTATGGTTGATTGCGCAGCAGGTGCAATCGGAACGAATCAAGGTCCTGTATCCCTATTTCATTCTGGGCGTGTTTCTCATTTCGCTGGTGGCGTTTCAATCGGAGTTGCGACGAATCCTCCTTCGCCTGGGCGAGGGTGGTTGGTTGCAACGGCTGGTCAAGGACCCGCGCGAATCGCTCGAACCGATCATTACCGCGGTGGAGCGACTCTCCCGCAAGAAGATCGGCGCGTTGATTGCCGTCGAGCGCATGGGCGAGGTAAGCGCGGTGGTAGATACCGGAGTCGCGCTCGACGCCGAACTGTCCTCAGAATTGCTGGAGACCATTTTCTGGCCCGGCACACCGCTGCACGACCTGGGCGTGGTCGTGCACCGCGGGCGCATCCAGGCGGCAGGCTGCCAGTTTCCACTGACCGAATCCGAACAGGCGGACCGTACGCTGGGGAGCCGCCATCGGGCAGGCATCGGCATGAGTGAAGAGGCCGAGGCGGTCGTAATCATCGTCAGTGAAGAGACCGGCACGGTCTCGGCAGCGATACGCGGGCGGTTGCTCCGCGGCCTGACGCCCGACACACTTCGCGAATTGTTACGCAGGGAGTTGACGCCGCGCACAGCGCCGGATGAGTCGGAGGCAGACGACGCGCCCAGCGCAGCCTCTGTTCCTGATGATGGTCCTGCCAGAACGCAACTTCCACCAGAGGTCGTTCATGATCGAGCAAGCTAAGCTCATCACCATGACGATCGTCCTGACGATGCTCATCTGGGCGAGCGCCGACAGTTTGGTCAACGAATCAGTGATCGTTCGAGTTCGCTTGGAAGTGGCGCCGCTGGCCGATCCAAACATGATTGTCGAAATAGACCCTGAGGCGAAAGCGCGCCTGTATGAAGTGGGCGTTACCGGGGCGCGGCGGGCGGTGGAGGCGGTTCAGCAACGGGAGCCGCTGGTCGTTCGACTGCGCGTTGATAACCGGGAAACGGGCAAGACCACGCTCACGCTGGACAAGGAAACACTGAAGGCTGCGATGGCCGAGCAATGGGCGGAGTTCCGACGACTGGGTGTCATTTCGGTTTCACCGGACGAATTGCCGATTGTGGTCGACCACCTGGTGCGTTTGGAAGTCGGGTTGACGCTCAAAACGCTGACGTTGGCGTACGAATCACCGCCGCAGCTCTCGCGGTCGGCGGTCACGGTGCGCATGCGTGAGAGCCGCCAGGTCGAGATTGGACGTGCCGGGCAGCCGCCTGAGTTGGATATCAGCAGCGAGTTCGAACGGCTCATTCGGGTACGTCCTGCGGGGCAGCGCGCGACGGTGGCGGTGGCGTTGGACAGTCGATTGTTCGGACCGGAAGCCGAGTTGAATCCGGCCAATGTAGAAGTGACCGCAACGCTTCAATCGCAACGAATGACGGCAGATATTCCGGCGGTGCCGATCAAGCCCGTGGTCAGCTTCGCTAACCTGGGGAACACCTACAACGCCATCGCGCGTGACGGCAGCAAATTAACGCTGGTAACCAAGACCATTCGCGTATCAGGTCCGACCGAGGATGTCATTCGGCTGGTCCGCGGTGAAACGAGGGCCTATGGGTTTATCCAGCTCAAAGAAGCAGACTTGCAGCAACTTGACGTGTTCCGCGCATGGACCCCGGAATTCCTGCTGCCCCCCAACGTAACACTCGATCAGGTGCCCGAACCTATAGAGTTCAAGCTGGTAACCTCCGACAGCGCCGCCAATGATCCGTCTTAGCGCGGACGGTTTGTGCCGTACGCCTGAGTCTATCGTGCAACCGGCGGTGTCGCCTGCGGATCCCGCAGCCGATTCGATTGACATAGGATCAAACGCAGCCCCTAAACTGCCGCTTTATCGCGATTACTGGAGGCACTTGACAATCCTTGAGTCCCGAATACCATTCTCCCTTGCGGTGACCTTACGTGCGGGGAAACACCCGTTACCATTCCGAACACGGAAGTGAAGTCCGCACGGCCGATGGTAGTCGAAAGGCGAGAGTAGGTGATTGCCGCATTTTTTGAAAATACCCGCTTCGGCGGGTATTTTCTTGCGCATCGTGTGCTCCTCGTGTCGCCGACGGCGCGGTCGGAACTCGAGGGCGTTTAAGTTAGTCGGGACAATGGTGCGTCAGGTTCCGCCAGCGCGCTATGGCGAGCACTTGGCGCGGAGACGTAACCGCTATGTTCTTCTCTGATCTGGTTTTTGCCATCCTGCAGAGTTTTCTTCCCCTGGCCTTGCAGATTCTCTTGAGCCTGTTTGGCATCTTTGGAACCGGAACCGCGGCCTGATCGAATCCGGCGGATTCCAAACCCGCCAATGTGTCGGCGGCGCAACCCGCTTTGGCGAACGAAGTTACTCTGGCAGCCTGTTGAAGAAGTCATCAGGGGCGCTGGGCGTCTGCCCTTCTGGCCGGTCTGAGTGGCGGCACGGCTCGATCCACGATTCTTCAAAGGGCTGCCACGATAACGCCCAGATTCGAACACTCCTCCCGCCCCGCAGGCGGCTGGCAGCGCGGTACGAGATTGCCGTGCAGCTGGCTCTCGGCGTTCGGGGCAGAGCGGGTAGATTCCCGCCTTCATCGGTCGGCACCGGGGGCGGCCTTCGATTCCCCCCAGACGAGTTCGCCTCATCGGGCCTACTTTTCTCGTCGTCGTTCCCCGGATTTGCGAGCATAGGAAACGACTCCGCCCAAACGGTGCATCCTGCCCTCGGCCTGGTGGGTAGCCCTTAACTCACTGATTGATGGCCTTCCAGATGGCCTTGTGCGAATTGGTTTTTTGCAGCCGGTCAATGCAGTGGCTTTTTCAGTATTGAACCTGACCGGCCGCGCGCCGATGAGCACGGAGGTGCTTGACATTCAGGGTCAGACGTTGGGCATCATTCCCTTTGCAGTAGATTTGGTACAAGGCGTGGTTCACGGAGCAGACTTTGGAGTGGCTCGTGATGTCGCTTGCGGTTTCGTGGGCCTCTATGTCCCCTGCGGGATGATTAGTCACGTCAACTTGAGATAAGACGCAACCTTGATCGACGACTTGCACTTTGGAACCATTGCAGAACCGGCAACCGCTCTTCTCATACTGGCCTGCGCTGGGGCGTTTCACTCGCGACGCCGCTGCCGACATATTCGATAACCGCTTCCGCCTGGCTTGCACCGTCCAATCCCGCTTCCGCGAGCACCATGTCCGCCTGGCCGCTCCCCAGGAAATGGCCAAGCCTGTAGGGATGCAACAGCGCCCGCCGGCCACGGTAGGATGTCACCCACCGATGCATGGTGGCGGCCGTAAAACCGGTGATGCCCAGCGCCTTCCGGGCAACTCTTTCCGGAAAAATGCGGTCGCGCTCGTCGGGTGGAAGCGCATCAAACAGCTCCGCACTGGCCACATAGTATACGTCCAGGTCGATCCCGCGCCGCAACAGAATGGGCAGCGCCTCTTGCACGAAGGCATAGGTCACGCCGCTTTCCTGCAACACCACCGCGGGGGCTCCGCGTTCCTGTGCAGTTCGCAACTTGTACACGCCGTGAACCGCCTGCTCGGGCCCCGACAGGCCCAGCGCCTTACGGTCCAGCACCGGCTCCGGCGGCCGCGTCACAAACGGAGCGATCACCGCAGGACGTTTCCGCAGCGCCGCAGCCATCAGCGGCCAAAGTTCCTGCGGCTCCCAGGGCGTCAGCGTGACCACGGTTCCCGGCGGAAAGTTTTCCTGAAGCAGTTGCAGCGCCTGCGGGTCGGCGTGAGTCGGGCCGTCCTCGCCGGTCTTGAGTCCTGCATGACCACACACCATGATGAACGGCCGATAGGGCTCGCTGGAGGCGGCTTGATGTGCCTGGTTGCCGATGGCGTGGAGCCGCGCTGCGACGTGCCCCAGCGGCGCCAGGAACGCCCCATACGACGCGCCCGCCCCGATATGGTGCCCATACGTCGAAAGCCCCGCCAGCAGACCGCACATGGCATCCTCGCAAATCCCACCGGCAGAAAGCAGCCGCGAGCGGGGATTCGAACACCGGTGGAAGTACCCCGGAGGGAAACCCTCAGCGGCCTTGGCGATACTGGTGGAGTCCAGCAGGTCCGCGGCGGCGACGATGATGGCACCGCCGCTCGCCTGGTTGAGCAAATGCAGTACGCGGCCGAGCTCGGCGCGCAGGGTGGTTTTGGTCGAGGGCTTAAGCACCAGCGGTTCCGGCGTTTCGTAAGACCAGCGTTCGGCCGCCTCATAGACCCGCGCAACCTTCGGCGCGTCGACGCGCATCCGCCGGCCACGCCTGTCCAGCCGTTGCTTCGCTTCGCGCAAACGCCGGCCGAACTCCGCCACCCAGACAGGGCGGCGTTCCAGCGCCTCGCGCACCACCAACAGCGCTTCCCAGAAGCAATGCTCGAGTGCCGGCGCATCGTGCCCGTCGCGGCACGTGGTCGCCTGCGCATCGCAAGTCGGAAGCGCATGCACGTTCCCGCCTGCGAGGGGCCTTAAGGCCTCATAGAATCCGGCGGAACACAACTTGTGCCCTGCCCCGTGCGACGCCCTTCCTTCAATGCCGTAATGCCAGCCTTTGGTCGTGCGATAGACAATGGCCGTGGGCTGGCCGTTGTTGATCGTCATAGCCTGCCGCTGCGCGGCTGCGATCTGCTGCCAATCGGTGCCCGCGGGCACCTCGATGACGTTCCAGTCGTGCAGTCGAGCGAGTTCCGCCGGCGTCCATTGCACGTAATCGCCCGGGTGGTCTCCGTCGCGACAGACCCTGTTGGAATCGATCGATGCCTGGTTCCAATCCACGTGAAGTATGACATTGCCCAGCGAGCCGGTGCCAGCCGCGGCCAGCGCTTCGCTCACGCGACCGGGCGTCATTCCGCCCTCGCCCTCGATGATGTGAACGCGCGGTGCGTCGTCACCATAAACATCCGCCGCGCCCAGCGCCAGACCCAGCGAAGTCGCCATGCCCACGCCGGATGCCCCCGTAGCCAGCCGGACAAACGGGGTCGCCGGCGTCGGGTGCCCGTCAAGCGGTTTGGCGCGGAATTCTCGGAATAAGGGGGTATCCGTCGATGGGTTGCGGCGAAAGCCGAGTAAATCCTCCAGACGCAACTGGTCCGCGACATTGCCCGCCAGCAGTTCGGGACAGGCGAGCCGCACGATCTCGTTGCGCAGCGCCCACATCGCGTAAAGGCCCAGCGCCTTGTGCCCCGCGGCATAGGAAATGATGTCCGCGTCCTCGCGCCGCGGGGCGGACACGTCATAGTCCATTCCATCAAAGAGGAGTGCCGCAACGATTCTGCCGGAGGAAATGGAGCCGCCGGGATGACCGGACATCGGCACGTAGTTGTACATCAAAGCGCAAAGGGAGCGGTATATTTCGTCGAAGCCGTCGAAAGCAGCGACTTCCTTGTCCGTCAATGGCGTGGGCGTCGCGGACCGACCCTCGCCTGAAGACAGGTAGATCCCACGGCGTGGACCCCATTCACCTCCGATCATGCCAAAGTCTCCGCATCGGTCGCGCTCGGATGTTCACCTTGTCGCGCTCAGTTCAGGTGCTTTCCTTCGCGAACGAAGTTTTCAAAACCTGGTCGGTCGTTCACCGCCTCGTTCATTCGTCGAACCGCCTCCAGGAGGTCCTCCATGCCGGTGGCGAACGAGACCCGCAGGTAGTGCTTGCCCTCCGCACCCAGCCGACCGAACGATTGCCGGTCCATGGTCGCCACGCCGTAACGATACAACAGGAACATCTGAAACATCGTGGCGGGGCTGGTCTGGACTTTCCGGCCCTCCGGCAGCGACTCAAACGCCCGGAGCACGCCCAGCCGCTCGCAAAGTCCCGTGATGTCCGGGAAAGCGTAGAACGCTCCCCTGGGTAGGTGACAGCTCACGCCGGGGATGCCGCGCAGGGCCGGAACCAGCTCATCGCGCCGGCGCTGAAACTCGACCACCATTCGGCCGATCGCCTCGCGGCTCTCCGGCGATTCCAGCCCGAGCCGCGCCCCTTCCTGGTTATAAGGCGGCACACAGGAGAAGTAGTTCACGTTCAGGTTGGTAAAGATTTGTGCTTCTTCCACCGTTGGGAACGCCGCCCAACCGACGCGCCCGCCCGTCCAGGCAAAGCTCTTTGAAGCGCCGGAGACGAGAATGGTCCGTTCGGCCATGCCCGGCACCGACGCGATCGACGCGTGCCGCGCTCCGTCGAAGAGAATGTCCTCATACACCTCATCCGAGTACACGCGGTAGTCGCGCGGTGCACGGGAAAGGATGATCTCCGCCAGTTCGCGAAGCTGCGCCGTCGAGGCCACCCCGCCCGTCGGATTGGACGGCGTGTTCAGAATGATGAGTTTGGTTCGCGGCGAGAGCAGAGGAAGCAGGTCGCGCCGTTCCAGGGCAAAGCCGTTGTCGGGCGACAGGTGCAGAGGAACCGGCCGAGCCCCCAGGTACCGGATAAACGATTCGTAAATCGGAAAACCAGGGGAAGGATAAACGACCTCGTCGCCCGGTTCCAGGTAGACCTGCTGGCAGAACCCGATGGGCGGCTTGGCCCCCGGAAACACAACCACCCGGTCCGGCGCGACGTCGATTCCCCTTGTTTCCGAGAAGTGCCTTGCTATGGCACTGCGCAACGACGGCAAACCCTGCGGATCACAGTAGTGCGTGTTATCCTGCATGAGCTGCCGGATGACTTCGTCGCGAATATGAACGGGCAGCGGAAAATCGGGCTCGCCCAGGTTGCACCGGATGACCCGTTGTCCGCCGGCTTCCACCTCTCGAATCTTCGGTCCGATGCGAAAGGCATGCTCGGTTCCCAGCAGCTTGATTTGCGCGGTGATAAGTGACATGGGGCTCCTCCGGGCCTGGCCTTGCAGCCCGAATCGCCCAAAGGACGCCCCGGGCAGTCCAACAACTTTCCCGACTGCCTGGCACACAAAAATCCGGCACGTGCCCCGTTCCGGCTGACACCATCGGGACCCATCCGACCACGTAACGTGTGGGAACACGATACGCGTGTGTGTTTGCAGTACGGCCGGCCCTGGCGGAACGCCCGTCACCGGGTTCCGCCTCCTCCCGAAGTCATTATCGTCGCAGGATTGCCCGCTCCGCAATACACTCGAAGCCGTTTGGGTCCTTTTTCTTGAGGGGAGGCAAGTCGACCACTCTGGTCCACCGATGCCGCGGTCGATGACGATCGGTGGCATGCCCAATGCCAGATCCCGGCAGTGCCTTTGGGCGATGGGGAAGACCTGAGCAAGAGCCGGCGCGATATTTCAATTCGCAAAGGGCACAATGCCGCAGTCCCGCATCGCAACATACAGCCGGTCATCGGCTGGGAATCGCTAGCCGGCGGGGTCGGCGATCTGATCGGTTTTTGGACGAAGACGCCGCATTCGCATGGCTGGCCCTAAGTGGTAACTGCGCCCCGATCCGTTTGCTCGGTCGCGCCGGAGTCTTACACACCAAGATCATCGCCCTCTACCTGCGGGTAGATGCTCACGTTCCGCACCTCGATAAGAGCCCAATCCAACCGATTACCATTTCCGCCGGGAATGCATTGGTACCGCAGGAATGCGATTCTAGATGTCTAAACTCGTACGTTAGTTCGTAGTCCTATAACCTAATGTCCGGTAACATCACTATATCAACACAAAAAACCGCATAGTTATCCGGCAAACTTGTTTCACGTGAAACAAGCTTGCGCAAGCCGCAACACACTCGCACCTGAACAGCCGCAATATCAACCCTTTCCCCACCTTAGATTCAGCGTGGTTGCTATCCGAGGAAACGTGTTTCGCGCGAAACAAGCTTGCGCATCTTTCGCTTCAGGCTCCAGGAAACGACTTGAGCCTCCTGCCGCGCGCTCAATTTGACCTCGCCCGCTGTCCGAATTGCCCGCACCGCCGAATCCCGCCACAATAGACCCCGTCATGCACCGCCCCATCCAGGAAACCCTGACCCGGCTCGAGTCGTTTATGGCCGGCGTGGACGATGCCCTCGCGCTCCCGCGCGAAGCCGCGGAGTGGGTCTACTCCCTCGTCCTGGCGCGCGGGGCCAAACGCGCGGTGGAGATCGGCACCAGCTACGGCTACAGCGGCGTGTGGATCGCTGCCGCGCTGGAGTTCACCGGCGGCACGCTCATCACTCTCGATCGCGAAGCGCGCAAGAGCGAAGCGGCACGCGCCAACTTCAAATCCGCGGGGTTGATCCACCGCGTCGAACTGGGCACCGGCGCCGCCGCGGACATTCTTCCCTCGCTCACCGGGCCGTTCGACTTCGTGCTCAACGACGCGGACAAGGAAAACTGCATCCGCTACGTGGAGTTGCTGCTGCCCAAGCTGGCCACCCGCGCGGTGGTGCTCACCGACAACACCGCCACGCACCCCGAGGCGCTGGCGCCGTACATGACCTGGATGCGCGGGCGATCCGACTTCCACACCGTCAACGTCCCGATCGGCAACGGCATGGACCTGTCGGTCAAGATTGGCTGAGGCGAAGCGTGCACCACGTCAACGTGCGCATTCTGTTTCTCGGACCGGCGCGGGACCTGGCAGGTGCCAATGACATGCCACTGGCACTCCCGTCGCCGGCGCGCGTGGCGCACTTGCGCGCCCACCTGCTGGAGCACCTGCCGCCGCTGCGCCGCGCGCTGACGTCGATGCGCTTCGCGGTCAACCAGACCTTCGCCGAGGACGATGCACCGCTGCACGACGGCGACGAGGTGGCGGTGATTCCGCCGGTCTCGGGCGGCGCGGCGGCTCAAACGATTTGGGTCGAGCTGGTCGATGGCCCGATTCCGGCGGGCAGCGTGCGCGATTTCGTCGTCGGCGATTCGGCCCTGGGCGGCATCGTCACCTTCGAGGGTGCTACCCGCGCGGAGAAAGATGCGGCGCATGGCGAACTAGTGCGGCTGGACTATGAGGCGTACGCGTCGATGGCGCAGCGGCAGCTTGAGGCGCTGGCGCAGGAGGCGCAGCGGCGCTGGTCGCTGGGGCGGGTGGTGGTGATTCACCGGCTGCGGTCGGTGGCGCCGGGGGAGGTGTCGGTGATGATCGCGGTGGCCGCGGCGCACCGCGCGGAGGCGTTCGCCGCCTGCCGTTGGCTGATCGACACGCTCAAGCGCGACGTGCCCATCTGGAAGAAGGACGTCTTCGCCGATGGCTTCACGCGCTGGGTCGAGCCGACGATCGCAGACGGTGCCAACAATTTGGCACAGCCGACCCGCCGTGCATGAATCATTCAGTGGCGGCTTCGCCGCCCGGACCAACGGAGCTGCCCGCGTGACCGAATCGTTGCCTGCTCGAAAAGAGCGCGTCAAGAAAATCCTCGCTGCGCTGCGCAAGCTCTATCCGGAGGCGACCTGCGCACTGCGGCACGAGGATCCGCTGCAACTGCTCATCGCCACCATTCTCTCGGCGCAATCCACGGATGAGACGGTGAATAAGGTCACGCCAGTGCTGTTTGGCCGCTACCCGACGGCCGCGGCGCTGGCCGGTGCGCCGCGCGCGGATATCGAGGCCGTGATCCACTCCACCGGTTTTTTCCGGCAGAAGGCCAAGAGCGTGCAGGAATCGTGCCGCCGCATCGTCGAGGAGTTCGGCGGCGCCGTGCCGTATGAGATGGACAAGCTGGTGACCCTGCCGGGCGTGGCGCGGAAGACGGCCAACGTGGTGCTGGGCACCGCCTTCGGAAAAAACGAGGGCGTGGTGGTGGATACGCACGTGGGCCGACTGGCCACGCGGCTCAAGCTGACGGTCAATAGCAAGGACGCCAAGGACGCCGTAAAGATCGAGCGCGACCTGATGGAGGTGGTGCCGCGGCGTTCCTGGACCTATTTCAGTCATGCCCTTATCTGGCACGGACGAAAGGTGTGTACGGCGCGCAAGCCGGATTGCGCGCGTTGTACGCTGGCGTTCCATTGTCCGTCGGCCGTGGCGGTCGACGGCGCCGAGAAACCCGCCGCCGCCAAGCGCGCTCAGCAACGCAGAGTCGCGACCTGAGACGGTGCGCAACCGGCGCTGGGTGATTATTGTGCCATGGGAAAGACACGGCCCAGACCAACGACGAAGGGCGATCGCGCAACATCCGCGCGTGTTTGACAAGGGACCGGCCCTCTTGTGCCGCATTGCAGTTGAAGCTGGGCAGGACGCGAAAGCTGGCGAGGACCATCGCGCGAAAGCATGACGACGGGTCCAGCAACCTTCTGGCGGTCGGGCATTTCGCTTGACAATGCCCTGCCGCTGACGTTCAATGGCGACTGCCCGACAGCGGGATTGTCTGTGCGATGCAGTCTGACGCGGGAGACGTTCCCTGGGGCGCGAAAGCCTTCGTACCACGGTGAACGTCGAACGGACGTCGCGCCGCGCCGACCGGGGCCGTCGGCGGGCGGCAGTTTTGGTAGATGCCATCAATGAAACTCTTTGAGGCGAAGGATGATCTCATGAAGCAATCCAGAACTCGTCGCTTCTTACGTTGGTTTTCGCTTGGTTCCGCCGGCGCTTTGGTCTTTCAGGCCGCGGGTTGCATGATCGACCCCGATATTGTGTTGCGCGCCGGAATATCTGCGAGTGCGGATCTCGCCATTTTCCTGTTGGAGAATCTGGCGGCGGGACTTTGACCGCGCGGCTTAGCCGCGCGGCGCCGACGCCTGGAGAGACCATCATCATGAACTTTGCCAAGAATCGAACGCGCCGAACGCTCGGCCTGTTGCTTGTGGGCGGCACGTTGCTGGCCGGTCCGTGTGGAATCACCACACTGCAATTCCAGGACTTTTTGACTTCCACGCTGATCCGCACGACGGTCAGCACACTGGCACAGGTGGTCGAAGCGGCCATCGTGCAGGAAGCTCAAAACACCGGCAATTGAGCGGACACGGCGCGGCGGCGCCCGCCACGGCGATCGGCGGGCGTCTCGCGATGTCGGGAGCCCGCCTTTCTTGATTGGTATGCGGAAAGGCGCGGCGTTGGGTTCGCCCGCGACGTACGGGGTCGAACGATCATGCATACCACGGCGTAGACCTGCCTATGAACAAGCGAATGGTCATGCTGGGCCTGATCTGGATCGCCGCGTCGGCGCCGCTGCGCGCGCAGGACGGCGGGTTGCCGTCGGAACCGCCCGAAGCGGCCGTTGATCTCCACGAAGGCATTCTCCTTTATTTGCGGGCCCAGAACCCGGACGAGCTGAGTCAGGCGGTGGATCGGTTTACCGCGGTTCTTTCTGCAGCGCCGCAGCACCGCGCCGCCCTGCTCTTTCGGGCGCTCGCCCACGGAGAGTCGGGCCTGCTGCAACGCGGCCGCCGGCTGGTGGCGGAGGACCGCATCCGGCAGATCGACCAGATTCTGGAAATTCGGCTGGACCCCACCCAACGCCAACAGATCGAAGAGGCGATCGCGGCGCTGGAACAGCGCCTGGCCGACGAGTCGCTCGAGCCGGCGGAAAGGCTGATCGCACAGACCGAGTTGAATCAGCGCCAAGGGTTCCTGCAGGATCTGGAAGATCAGGCGCCGATTTCGGACGATGAGCTGCGGTCGGAGCGCGACGGCAACGTGGCCGAGCTTCGCACGGCGACGGCGGCGGAGCGTGTCTCCTATGGAAGAATGGTCGCCGACCTGGGGGCGCTGATTCGATTGCTCGACCGGCCGGAAGCGGTGGTTCGCCTGTTGGACGTCATTGCACAGTCCAAGGTGGCACGACTTGACGAAGACGAAGCGGTTCGCGTTCAGCGCCGCGAAATCACCGCCGACGAGGCTTCAGCCTCGGTCCGCCAATTGCGCGCCAACGCTACGCGGGCACTGGGGCAGACCGCCGCCGCGCTGGAATCGATGTTGAAGGACGGCATCGCCGACGCCGAAGATCGCGTGCGCACCCAGTTCTTTCTGGGCGTGATTCGTTATCGCCAGGGCGTTCCGCGACGGGCGGATCAGGAGGCTCCGGATACGGATTACGCGCGGCTGGGCGAAGCCGAGCGGATCATGGCGGGCATCGCCGGCGACCAGGCCGTCGGATTTTCGTGGCGCAGTTACGCATCGCTCTACTTGGGGTTGATCATCCCGTTTCGGGCGGGCACCGAACCGGACGCGAACGCCAGGGCAGCCATTCTGGATGAAGCGGAGCGGCGGCTGACCGATGCCGCGCGGCTGGATACGGTCTTACCCACGGAGCCGGATGGGGAGCCGACGTCAGCCAGTCGGGAGGCCATTCCTCTGCTGGTGGCGCGGCAACGGGAGCAGATTCTCGCGTTGCGTACGGCTCCGGTGTCGACGACACCGCGGCGGCGCAACGACATCCAGATTTCCACTTCGATGGGACTGCACTACGACACCAACGTGGTGCTGCTGGGCGAGCGAACCGACCTGCCACGCGGCGTGTCTGACAAAAAGGATTTTGGTCTGGGTGCGGGGCTGTTCGTCGATTACACGCTTGACCTGAACGACAAGTGGACGCTGGGTCTGCAACTTCGTACGACCCAGATCTGGCATTGCGAGATCGATGAGTTCGACGAGCAGCGCTACGGCGGCAGCGCCGCACTGCAATATGAACTCATGCCGGAGCGCGATGGAACCGGGCCGATCCACGTGCGGCTGCAATATGACTACGATTATACACTGCTGGGCCGCGACGGCTTTCTTTCGGCGCAGAACATCAGCCCCAACCTGCGTTTCTTCTGGAACGAGCGCCGGGCGGAGACCAATCTGTACGTTACCTACGGCTTGCGCAATTACTTCGAGCCGTTGTACGACCGGCGCTACAATCGCGACGGCGAGTACATTTCGATGGGCGCCGTGCAGAGTTACAAACTCTATGACATGGCCGAGCACTATCGCAGCAAGGGCATTGAGCCCTGGGGCGGCACCAACGACGAGTTGCTGGCACAGGATGACGAGGATTATCCAGCGCGATATCTGAAGCCATTTCTGGGAGTGGAATACGGGTGGGACAGCACGGACGGCGACGAGTTCGACCAGAACGAGTACACGCTGCTGGCGGGCATTCGCGTGCCCCTGCCCTATGGGTTCGACCTGGATGCCGCGGCCGACTTTTCGTGGCAGGAGTATCGTCACGGCAGCCTGATCGACTACCACCGTCGCGCGCGGCGCGATTTCATCCAGCGATATTCGCTGGGAGTGGCCCGGACGTTCGTGCTTCGTGGCGGTCAGGCGGTCAATCGTTACACTCCGACCATCGATCGCGTGCTGATGACGATACGTGCGCATGCCGCGTGGACATTGGACGACAGCAACGTCGTGGATCGCCTGGGCCAGGCGATATTTGAATACGACCGGGCGATTTACGGCCTGTCCGTGGCTTTCAGTTTTAACTGATGTGTGTCGCTGACCGGGCGGAGGTGCGTCTACCATGAACTCGAAGGTTCAATCCGTCGTTTGCGCGGGGTTTACGCTAGCGGCGCTTGCCGCGCCGCTATCGGCGCCGCAGGGCGCGAGCGGTGCGGTGGCGGTGGTTACGGCCCTGCGCGGAGAAGGGGCGGCGCGCGGCGAAGCGGGCGAGCCGATTCAGTTGTTTGACAGCGGGGGTCGGTTTCAGCCATCTGCGGCGTCGCTGAAGCTGGATGAGCGGATTGTCACTGGACCGGAAGGCGGTGCGACGCTGTCGCTGACCGATCGGGCAACGATTGTCCATCTCGGTCCCGATACGACTTGCTCGTTTTTCGCCCAGCGCGACTTAGCGGACGATGCGGGGGGCTTCGTGCACGTTCAACAGGGGCGTGCGGAAGTTCTTCGCAGACGTTCTGATAACCGTTGGATGGTGACGGCTGCTGGAAATGGGCCATCGGGCGGGTATATGCTCTCACAGGGTGCGTCCTTTGTTGTACAGGTCGAAGGCGATGTTGTCAGCATCTCCGTCATTCAGGGAGAAGGATGGGCGTTCCGCGGAGCCGTGCCGGCGGGAGCACTGCTGGATGAATCGGGAACTCCGCGAGATCGCAGCGGGGTGCGCATCGCCGCGGGTCAGCGGGTTGTGCTCGGCGCGGCGGAAGCCGAGGCTGACGCCCAGGCAGACGCCGCCCGCTCCGGCGACCGCCGGCGGCAGGATGTCTATGCGTTCGCCCTGACGTGCGGCGGGAACTGGCTGCATCGTGCCGAGCAGGGAGACTTCACTCCGGTGCGCGGCGAATCGCGCGGGCCGTCGGATCTGGTGCGCGGGGAAGTGAGCACGGAGCTGGCGTTCGACCAGCCGCGGACCCCGGTGCTGGCGCTGGTGCCGCGTGTGGTGACTCAGCCGCTGCGTTCGGCGCTGGTGAATCCGGCGCGGGCGTTGATTGAATCGGGGATTCCGACGTCGGTGGTGGTGGGTCAGCGATTGCGCCGGACGCGGATTATCGGCAACCCGGGCACAACGGGTCCGATTCGGGTGAATCCAAACGTGGAGCCGTTGATCCGGCTTCCCCGTTAGGGAAAGATAGGACATGTCGCCGCCTTCCGGCGGCGGATGACGTGGTGGGGGGAAACGAACCGGGCACGGACGCCGACGTGAGAAGTGCCACGTGTGTGGCACGAGTTGGAAAGGCAGGTCTGGGTTATGAACATTCGTCGTTGGCTGTCCGGCGCTGCGTGCGGTTGCGCGGCCGTGCTGGTGATTTCGTCCGCTTGTATCAATCAGCCCCCGGTGACCGAGGTTCCCGACCCGGCCGCGGGGCAGCCTGTGCCGCCGGTGCGTCCGGCGTTCACCGTGTTTATGTCCAGCGAGCGCCCGCGGGTGATCCGCGACGATGCCAATGAGGGCTCGGTGTCGCTGACGGCGCAATCGTCGCTTCCTGCGACGTACGCCTGGTCGCTCGATGCGCCGGCGGGGCTGCTTCAGGTGCAGTTTCCAGCGGAAGACGCCGTGGGCACGACCAGCATACTCCGGGTGTTGCGCGTGCTGCGTGATCCGGGGTTTACGGGCACGACCGTGGCCGTCACGGTCATCGCGACCGAAGTCGTGGAAGGTGAGGAGACGCCGCGCGAGTCGACGTCGCAGGTGGTCCTGGAAATCGTTCGACCGCGCGGGTCGTTGACGGTGACGTCCAGCTCGCTGAGCGGCAGCACGGTGACACCGGGCGCGCGCGTTTCCCTTCGTGCGCGGATCAGCGGCGGCCGGCAGTTCCCGGTTCCCGCGGACACCCCGGCCTGCACCGGCACGGGGGCGACCTCCCCGCCCAACGACGGACTTCCCTACAACGTAACATGGACGGCCACCGGCCTGACGGGCGGCACGCTGGAAGTTGCGTGTCTGCGCGATGACGACGGCGAGACGATTGCGGACGCGAGCTTCCGGGCGCCGATTGCGGTGGGGAATATCGTGTTTACGGTTCAGGCGTCGGATGCCAGCGGCAATCGGGTGAGCAACGCCATTCCGGTGGTGGTCAGTTCGGCCGAGACACTCGCTTTTGTGCAGGCGTCGGCCGAGAGTTCGACGGTGGAGCCGGGTCGGTCGGTCAATCTGTCGGCAATCGGTCGGGGCGGCACACCGCCGTATTCGATTACGTTTTCCATCAACACGGCGGTGGTCAACGGGAGCATCAGTGCTGCGGGGCTGACGACGGAGGTCAGCGGCGATACGGAAACGGTCACTTGTCCTTCGCGTGATTTCGACGAGTCCTGCGACGTGGTGTACAGCGCATCGGCGATGGATGACGGCAGTGATCTGGTCACCGTTTCGCTGGAAGACGCGGTGGGGGCGACGGCCAGCACGACCATTCCATTGATCATTGCCTCGCGCAATCCGCTGCGGTTGACGGCGACCAGTACCAATGCCACGGTGGAACCGGGCGGGGGCACGAATATTGTGGCATCGCCGACAGGCGGCACGCCACCCTATCGGGTGTGCTTTGCGGCCAGCGGACCGACGACCGGCACGCTGGCGCCGGGGCAGGCCGGCTGCGGCGCGGCATCGGAGAACTGCACGTGTAATCTGGGCTCGCTCAATTCGACAACGGCGGTGCAGGCGACTCGTGCCTACACGGCGGCGATTGCGGAAGGCAGTGACATCGTCTCGGTGCGGGTGACGGACGCGGTGGGGGCGGAAGCGTCAGCCATCGTGCCTCTGGTCATTCGCACGCAGGAGATTCTCAATCTCTCTGCGATTCCGGCGGATGCCACGCTCAGCGCCAGTGAAACGACGCAGATCACGGCGACCGCCACCGGCGGCAAGCCGCCTTATTCGTTCACCGTGACCAAGCAGGACAGCACCGACGTCTTCGCGTGCGACGTGGCGGGGACGCCGTGCGACCCGGCCAACAACAACGCCGATTGTCCGGTGGGCGAAACCTGTGTTGACGTGACCGACGACACCGAGATTTCCATGTTCCTCGGTCCGGTGACCAACGTTTCCACCGGTCCGCAGGGTCTGCCGTTTACCGTTAATTACCAGGGTCACGGCGCCGGCTGGTTCCTGAGCAACAACCAGCTCAACGTGACCGAGGTGATCACGGTGACGGTTCGGGATGCCGTGGGTCAGCAGCGCACGACGTCGTTTACGATCTTTGTGGGAACGCTCTCTTCGTTCGACGTGCTGCTGGTCGTTTCGCCTTCTCTGGTGCAGCCGGGAGGTACGAGTTCGATTACCGCCAATTTTTTGCCGGATTCGCCGACCAATCCTCCGTATCAGGTAGTGGACGCCACGCTTCAGAACGCCACTCTGGGCGGCGCGTTGGTTCCGATTTGCCCAGCGGCATGTCTGGCGTTTCCGTGCACGGTCACCGCCGCGGACCTGGACGGGTGCATCGGCAATTCGGATTTCGAAGCCCAGTATACGGCGCCGGGCGGCGCCACCGGCGATCAGCAGATCAAGTTCACGTTCCGCGACGGCATCAACCAGACGTCGCTCAAGGTGGTCAACGTGTCCGTAGTGTCGGCGCCCCTGCGGGTGACGGCTTCTGCGGTTCCACCGTCGTTGGCACCGCGGGGCGTGACCACGATCACGGCCAATGTGTCCGGCGGCGCGGGACCGTACAGCGTCACGATCGATGACCTGGGACTGCAGGGCGGAATGTTCGATCAGCAGGTCGACAATACCGCGCCGTTCCAGTTTGTGTACACGGCGCCGGCGGCGGAAGGGGACGTTCTGTTTCAGATCACCGCGACGGATGTGACGTTGTCCACCAGCGTAGATACGTTTGTGCCCGTGAGCGTGCGTTCGGCACAACCGCTGGCGGTTTCGGCGTCGCTGAGCCCTGCAACCATTCTTCCCCAGGGCAACACCACGCTGACCGCCACCGTGGCGGGCGGCACACCGGACTATACCGTGGTGGTCACCAACCTGGGCCCACTGGGCGGGAGCATTCCGGTGAACGGCTCCGTACAGGCGGGACCGGGCGCCGGCCCGCAGTTCACGTTCCCGTACACCGCGCCGAACACCAACGGCACGGCGCAGTTCCGCGTGGACGCCACCGATGACACCGGCGCTACGCAGACCACGTTTGTGTTGCTCACCGTGCAGCCGGCGACGAACATGATCGTGACCCTGGTGGCGGACGATACGACGCTGAACACGACGGCGCCGAACAATACCACTCTGTTGACGGCCACCGCCTCGGGCGGCACCCCGCCGTATACCTATGCGTTCTCCATCGATCCGCCGCTGGGGACCGGAGAAATGCTCAGCGGGCAGGCGCCGCCGAATCCGACGGCGGGCGCGTCCTCCATTACCTACACGGCACCCACCAGCCCCAAGAACGCGGTGGTGCGCGTGACCGTGATGGATGCGGCGAACAACCAGGCGTCAGAGAACCTGGGTATTCAGGTAACGGCCAGCCCGCTGACGGTTTCGGTGGCCTTTACCACGATGTCTGGTACGAACGCCAATTCGACCGTGCCGCCGCTGGTGGCGTTCGTCTTCGGCAACGAAGATATCGATCTGGTCGCGACGGCGATGGGTGGCGTGGGCGGCAAGACGTTCCAGTGGACCGTGAATCCGAGCAACAGCGGTACGTTCTCCAACAGTACCGTTGCCAACCCCACGTGGACGTCGCCGGCGTTCAGCGGCGGTAACAACGATTACCTGCTCACGGTTCGCGTGAGCGATTCGCCGGGCCCGGGACAGGGACAGCAGCAAACGGTCTTCCAGGACTTGACGGTTCACGTATTGGAAGACCTGGCTGGTATGCTGGCGGCGTCGGCGAGTCCCATGGTCGGGAATCCGGTGACGGTAACGGCCACGATCACGGGCGGTTTGCAGCCTTACGTCACCTTCGCGTGGGTGGTCACCGGGCCGCCGCCGGGTAACACGGTGCAGGTGGATACGGACGGGGACACGAACGACGATACGTTCGTATTCACGCCGACGGACAACGGCCAGCATCGGGCGAACCTGATGGTGACGGACACCGCCGGGAATGTATTGACGCTCGCGGAGCTGATGTTCAACGTCGCGCCGTAACTGGATTGCATGGATCTGGCCGCAAGTCGGCCAAGGCCGCCCGCGCGGGCGGTCGGAGGTTCCGCGGGCCAGGAGCCGCGGAGAACGCAGGGATATCACACGATCCTTGACGGTGCGCGCCCGGCGCGGTAACGGGCGCGCACCGTCTCATCGTTGGTCTTTAAGTAAGGGATGCGGTCATGCACCACAGCAATCGAATCGGCTTGACGGGATGCTTATGGGTCTTTGCGGCGATGTGCCTGGAGGCGCCGGCGCAAATCCCCGCGGAGTGTCAGCCCAGTTGTGATCAGACCTGCTCGGGCACTCCGTCGATCCGCCCGCTCTGCAACGAGGAACTGGAGGGGGTGTTCAACTTTGTACCCTCCACGGTGCAGCGTGATGAGAACGGGGACGTGGTGCGCGACGCCGACGGCAACTGCATCATCGAACGCGCCGGCACCACGGGTCGCCGCATGTGCACCCCCAACCTGGCGGCCGCAGCGGTCTTGAGCCGGCTAGACATCGACGGGGACGGCATTCCCGACAATGCACCGGACACCGACGGCGACGGCCTGCCCGACAACTGGGAATCGGGCGGATTCGAGGCGCTCAATGCCAACGGCGACGTGGTGGACCGTGTGGTGTTCTTTCCCGCGCCTTCGGCCATCGTACCCGGCACGCCGCCGACGCCGATCTTCACCCGCCTGGCGGTGGCCACCAGTGCCCTCGATCCGGATACCGACGGCGACGGGTTGACCGATTTCATCGAGGTGTTCGGGCTGATGTTCATCGACGAGAACCGCAACGGGCTGCTCGACAACGGTCTGGAATGGAACGACCTCAACGGCGACGGCCTGCCCAGTCCGGGCGAGCACCCGATCGACAATTCCGGCTTCGAGTTTCCCGGCCGGCCGGCGCTGCTGCACGATTTCGACGGGTTTGTGTTTACCGATCCTTTCAACCCGGACACCGACGGCGACGGCATTCCCGACGGCGTCGACAACGACCCACTGGTCAATCCGCGTTCGTTCGGCAACACGGAACCGATCATCGTGCGTTTCAACGCGCAGGGCAATGCGGATATCGATCAGGACGGGCTGGGCAACGGCATGGACATGGGCAACGACCTGACGAGCGCGGACGGTCCGGGGGTACAGGACTTTGAAGTCATCGACAATCCCGAGAATGTCCGGGAACTGCTGGAGCTTTTCCGGCAGGACCTGCTGGCTCAGAATTCGGTTCCCGAATCGGCCATCGAGGACCTGCTCGGGGCCGACTGGAACGGCGACGGTCTGTGGCGCACGACGGACGTGCGTACCTGGTCGATCGTCATCGATCCGGCGAACCCGTCCTCGCTCCCGCCCGATGAGTTGTTCGACGTGCAAGGGCACAAGCTCTACGCCACACAGACTTTTGCAGACATTGCGGCGGTGTTCAACGACGACCCCACCTATAACCGGTATGGCTCGCGCGGCATCGGCATGGGCTGGCAGGACGTGCTCACGCCGACGGGGCGTACGCCGTTCATTCCCGATCCGCGCGTCTGGGCCATTCTTTATTCCTGGCGCGTGCCGGGCTTTGACATCGACGGCGACGGGTTTGTCGGCGTGCCCAATGCTTCGAACACGGCGCGAACGGGAGATCTGGTCAGCGTGGCGCTGGTGGCCGAAGCGGGCGGTCGACTGGTGGTGCGTGAGAACGTTCCCCTGGAGAATGCCATCGCGTTTGACGATCTCATCGCGATTGGCGATACGGGCGGCGCGGCTGGTGAACCGAAGCTCGACGGGCAGATCGAGGTAAGCGGCATACGCCTGTTCCAGTGCGGCGCGGCGGGGATGATTACCTGGTTGCTGCTGTTTGCCGGTCTGCGACTGATGAGTCGCCGCCGGGTTTGAGCTGTGAGTCGCAGTCGGTGAAGCGTCAGGGCCGGCGCGGGGGGGGGCGAAGCGGACTGTCTCGGGGGGGTAGCTTCTGTGGAGCCTGAGCGGTGTCGGATTGCTGATGGCGCTGCAACGCTTCCTGGGAGCGCTGCTGGTCTTCGGCCGCCATGGTCGATCGCTCCTCGTCCACGTACGCGTTGATCGGAGATGCGTCCGACAAGCCCGGATGTTGCGCTGCCGGGCGGCTGGTTTGTGGTGCACGACAAGCCAGGGCCGGGCCAACCACCAGGCAGAGGCACACCGCGCCCCTGAGCCGTTGAAGCGCGGGTGCGTGCAGTTGCTTGATCAGCATTTCTACCATGCTCGTTGTGTCTCCGGTGCAGCCTGACCGAACTCGTCAAGGTGCGTTGACCATTGTACACGCCCACGCTAGGCTGCGAACCGGCCGCGTTCGGTGCAGGGTAGCACGCGGGAATTCGCGGTTGGCGGGGGCAGACGGGGCAAGTTCATGAACCGGGGCAGGGCAGTGGGAATTCATCTCGCCAGGCGGGTCTTCACGCTTACCGTGTTGGGCGTTGGGTTAGGTAGCGCGGCGGCCGTCCTGGTTGGTTGCCGCGATCAGGGTCCGGTGCCGGCTTTCGAGGACCTGGGAGACGGGCAGCGGTCGCTGCTGCCCACCGATGCTCCGTGGAAGAGCGCGGCTGTTCGGAGCGGTCAGGCGGAGTGGGTTCCCTTTCGCGCACCCGGCTCGGCAGGAGTGGAATCCGCGGATGAATCTGCCCATGCGGCAGCGGGCGAAGATCAGCCGGATACCGCGCGGATCGAAGAGGAGATTCGCGCACTCGTCGCCGACTACAATGCGGTGGCCGAGGAGCGCAACTTTGATGAGTTGATCAAGTACCACCTGCCATCACAGCAAGACGCGCTTCGTCCGTTGATGACGGCAGGCGTGTCCATGCTGGAGAAGCTCTCCCGTCTTCGAACCCTCCTCGACGAGAAGCTCCCCGGGCAAGGCGATCGAGTGCAAGCGGTCTTCGATGCGTTGGGAGTATCTTCACCGGCGTTGAAGGTCGAGTCGTTGACGGTGGTCAGCCGCGCGGAGGTCACGGCGAGACTCCCCGGAACGCAATTCGGCGGTGCTTGTCGTTTTGTGATTGAGGACGAAGACTGGTTCATCGATATACCCGGTCTGGAGTCCGTGGTGCAGGCGCTGCCGAGGGTGGAGGTCGAGCTGCAGCAATTTGACGTGCTCCTGGAGCGCCTGGATTCCGGCGCCGCCGGGGCCGAGCAGGTGCTCGCGGCGCTGGAGGTTGCTGCCAAGTCCCTGGCACCACCGGCGCCAGCGCCGCCGGAGGGACAGCCGGGCGAGCAGCCTGCTCCGGAAGAAGGCGGCAGCGACTGATCGGTGGCGCCGCGGGCCGGCGTGCAGGCGTTCCGTCCGAAAGACGTCGAGTGGTTCCATGTCTTCTGCGCCGCTACATGCCCATAGCCTGGCCGAAGCTTATTTCTATCTCATGGCCACACCCTGCCCCGCCTGCGGTGCCGGGCCGCTAAAGGGCGGGGACGCGACCGGGTTGCGGCCGGACGGCGACACCCCGGCGGTGAGTATTCCGGCGTGTTGTGCCAAGTGCGGTGCGCGGCATGTCTATGTCTTTGCACTGCCGGAGGGAACGGGTCTGGCGGACCCTTCGGGAACGGCGGATGTGAATCCCACCGACGAGCCGTCGCGACTGATCGACGTGGCGCAGTGGATTACGCTCGCCCACGTGATTATCGAAGCGGCGGGACGTCAGACCGATAAAGGGGAGGCACGCCGCCTGGGCATTGAAGCGGCGCAGTGCCTGGAAGAAGCGTTGAGGTTTTACGAAGACGGCAACGACCTGCCGCCGAGTCGAGCGCTGTTTCACGATTCGTCTCGAGGTCGCCTGAAGGAATCGCCGAACCTGTTTTCCCGCCAGCGACTGATCGAGATGCGCCGCAAACTCCCCAGCCTTTCGACCATGCGCGCTCGGCTGGCGCAGCCCGTTCGGAAACGGCCGTGGTGGGCGCGGTGGCGGTCGTCCTGAGCGCGGCGCCGGCACATTATTCGAGCCGCGGTCGCTTGGTCGGTTTTTCCTGTCGTGGTGGCCGAGAGCGGTCGTATCTTGCTCAGCCGCGCCGTGGGTCGGTCGTCACGTCCGGTCGAAGTTGTTGGCGAGGATGAGCACGCCTATACAGATGAGCAGGATGACGGTCAAGAAAGCGGCGGGCAAAGGAAGATCTCCAAATTCGGGAACATCCCAACCTGGCCGCCGGGTTAGACGCATCGGGCAGCGGTTGCTCAGGGTTGACTGGCCAATTCCTGTTGGCGGGGGCCTTTCGTTGACCAGTCGGTTTGCCATACGTTGAATACGACGACGTCGCCACGCCGCCAACCCTATTTGTACGCGCGCCATACGGATCGGTTGCGGCCTGCCGGAAGTCCCCAGCTTGGCGCGGGGGCGACTTTCGAATCAGCGCGCGGCTGCGCCGGTTCCATGCAACGGGCCTGTGAGGTCCAGGAATCGCACGTGACATGCCCGGCAGGTGGCACTGATGTCCTCGAGCACGCTCCGCATTTTCGACTCGTCTTTTTCACGGCCGGCCAGGGTCAACCGTCGTGCCTGGTCGCCGAGCGTGACCGCCTGGACCACGAATGCGCGCCGGTCGGCTTCCGAAAGGTCGAGGTGAGCGACGATTTCCGGAATTCCATCTGCGGCCTGTGCGAGGGCGTCGGCCAGCGGGCCGACCTGTTCGAAGGCCATTTCTCGCCGAGGGGATAGCGCGGCGGTATGTTCGTCGTTGAGTTCCTGCGGCCAGTGCTGGGTGGTTTCGCGTTGCAGCTTGACCATTAGGTCGCGCAGTTCCCGGTCGTACACCCAGTGCCGCATGGCCGTCGGCGGAGGGAGGTGCTCCCGCCCGGGCTGCGGCGCGTGCCGTGCGATGCAAGCGCTCATTAATAAGGTAGCGGGCAATAACATTCGGAAATGTATCGTGGATTTCATATTGACCGCACTCCGGAGACTCCAAGTCAAAGATACAGTTTCCGTTCCTGGAGGTTCGGAAGCAAGTCACGTGCCAGATGGTGTCCGGTTGAGGGCGTGGTGGAAACAGATCAGGAGGTTCGAACAGGAATCGCCGGATACGCGGATTTCCCCATTGGAATTCAATCAACAATTGCCAACCTAAGGCGTGGCTGGGGGAAACTGGTTCTGGTGGCGTTGGCTGGCAAGCAATTTGCATAGGGAAGCAGTGATGGGGGCCGGCGCGAGGTGCCTGTTCCCGACTACCTGGAGGATTCCATGTTGCTCTGTTCCTGGCCGGTTCTCGGCCTCGCCCTGTTCCTTTCCACTGATACGCCTCCCCCGGTCAGCAACCAGCCGGCAAATGAACCGGGCGCGGGGCAAGCTGCGTCCAAACCCGATGCCGTACCGGCGGCCCCGACTGAGGGTCTGCTTTCGCTGAAGCGGACGTACCTGACAGGCGACTGGGGCGGATTGCGTCCACGTATGGCGGAACAAGGCGTTACTTTTGCGATATTCCTGAACGATCAATATCAGGGCGTTGTCAAGGGTGGAGCCGACACGAACGGCAGCGGGCGAAACTCCGCTTCGGTGGACGCCATTATCACTCTCGATCTGGGGAAGCTGGCGGGACTGCAGGACGCCGAAGCGCTGTTGCACCTGCAATCCAACTGGGGCGCGGGCATCAACCCGCGTACGGGTGCGCTGCTGGAAGTGAACGACGACGCGGACGGCGACCTCGGTCTGCACGTCGGCCAGCTTTGGTTTCGACAGCACCTGTTCGATCGTAAGCTTTCGCTCACGGTCGGGTTTCTCGATTTTCAGACGATCCTCGACCGCAATGCCTACGCCAACAGCGAGGACAAGCAGTTCTGGCACCAATCGCTGGATAACAACCCGTTCGTGCCGCTGAACATCGGGTTGGGGGCATCGCTCGCGGTGCATCCGGTACCCTGGTACACGCTGACGCTCGGCGCGGGGGATGCGCAGTCGGTGCTCTATAAGCCGGGATTTTCCACGGCGTTTCATGACGAGGATTGGTTCATTGCTTATGTGGAGAACACGTTTCAGGTGAATGTGCCGTCGAAGCGCGGGCCGCTGCCGGGCGGGTATCGCTTGGGCGTGCTGTACGATCCGCGCCCCAAGCCGGTGTTTCGCCGCAGCAGGTATGACTCGCCTACGCGTGTGGGAAACTGGGCTTCTTACGTCAGCATCGATCAGATGCTCTACCGAGAGGGGAAGCTCGACGATCAGGGATTGGGCGTGTTTGCGCGCTTTGGGTATCGCTCTCCGGAAACCAATCGCATGTCGCACTTCTGGTCGGGCGGCTTTCAGTACAAGGGCATGATTCCGGAGCGCGACGCCGACGTACTGGGCTTCGGTTTTTCGCTGCAACGATCCAGCCATCTGCTGCGGTCACGGGTCAACGACGACGTGGAGAATGAGACGATCTACGAACTGTATTATGCCATTCAGGTGGCACCGTGGCTGGTGATCACGCCGGACATTCAATACGTGGACAATCCAGGGGCGGAAGGGAGGTACGGGCACGCCATTACCGCGGGGGTGCGGATGCGCGTGTCGTTCTGAGGCGGTCTGACGCAATCCCGATGGGTTGCGTTTCAGCACTCCCGCAGCCCGCAGATCGAGATGCTCGAGGTTGTCAGCAGCGATGAGAGACGGCGGCGCTGGCTCGGATGCCGCCGCGGCCGGCCGCCCGTTCCGCCAGGAGCGTGCGGTGCCGGGCACGCAGCCAATCCGCCAGTTTCCGGACGCCCAGCGAATCGCGCATCGACGCGGGGATAATGGTCTTGCCGGCCCCGAGCGCGCGGATGGTATCGCAGGCGCTGTTGACGTCGAAGTTGGTGGCGGCCAGCAGGTCGGTCTTGGCGATGACCACCGCGTCCGCGGTCTTGAAGAGGTAGGGGTACTTGGCGGGCTTGTCGTCACCCTCGGCCACGCTGAGCACCGCGACCCGCAGGTGCTCGCCGAGATTGAAGTTGACCGGGCAAACGGGATTGCCGACGTTTTCGATGAGCAGCAGGTCAGGCGGAAACGCAAGCCTTTCGATCGCTTTCTGCACCAGGGTAGCCGTCAAATGGCAGCCGCCCTCGGTGAGAAGCTGCACGACGGGCACGTGCAGGGCGGCAATGCGCTCGGCGTCGCGGGTGGTGGCCAGATCGCCTTCGAGCACGGCGATACTCAGTCTGGGCATCAACATGGGGATGACGTGTTCCAGCAGGGTGGTTTTTCCGCAGCCGGCGCCGCCCATGATGTTTACGCAGAGCACGCCCTGTTGCTCGAACCACTCGCGGTTTTCGTCCGCGGCGTGGTCGTTGGCTTCAAACAGGCTCTTCTTGAGGACTTCAATCTTCATCATCCACCGCCAGTCCGAGGGAGGTCAACTCCAATTCGTCTCCTCCACTCAATTCGACTTCGTTTGACGCACACCGTGGGCAGTCAAACCGCCAGTCTTCCATGTTCTCAATATGTCCGCAGATGCGACACTCCAGTCGCATTCCCACCGGCGTGACCGTCAGTGCGGCGCCGGATGCCAGGGAGCCACCGCGTGCCACGTCGAAAGCCTCTTGCAGCAATGAGCCGTCCACCTGGCGCAATCGTCCGATGCGGCAGTCGATCCGGGTCACGGCCACGGCCCGATGGCGGCGCGCTTCCTCCTCCGCCGCCTCGACGAGTAAGCGCGCGATGGTCAGTTCGTGCATGGCACGCGCTCCGAAAAGGCGCCCAAGTTGCGCACGATGTGCCGGGCGAGCTTCCTCACGCCCGCGCGCACGCGTGGGGAGACGGAAAAAGTGCGTTCAAACTGCGCGCCGAACAGCACATAGACCCACACCCTGGGCGGCAGCAAACCCAGCGTCCTGCCCAGTTGCAGCGCCGCGTCTATCCCCAGGGTGTGTGAATTTCCCTGCGATCCGCCCGAGAGCCGACGACCGTCGGTCGCGTAATCCAGTTGGGCAAACGTGCCGGCCGGATGGTCCGCGTCCGCAGGTGCCGCATCGACCACGACCAGCAGCCGGCAATCGCTCAGCCCCGGGTGCGCCAGCATTGCATCCGCGCACTCCGAGGCGATGACTTCGACGTCGCCCGGTGGCCGCCGTTGCAGCCGCTGCGCCACCAACAACCCGGCCTGGTCGTCGCCCATCGACCAGCGACCGCACCCCACAATCAGTACGCCGCCGGTCATGGTCTCTACTCCCATTTCACTTTCAGAAAGTGGGTGGCGCAGGAGATGCACGGATCGTAAGCGCGAATGAGCATTTCCAGCCGCAGGGTGATTTCTTCCTTGCCCAATCTCGACTCAAGCAGCTCGGGCACGTAAGCGCGCATGTCCGCTTCGAGGTTGGCGAGGTTCTGGCCGGTGGGGATGATCAGGTTCGCGTCAGCGATCGTGCCGTCCGCGTCGACGGTGTACTCATGCACGAGCATGCCGCGGGGCACCTCGGCGAGTCCTACGCCGCGGCCGTGTTTGGTGCGTTCCACCAGCGGCTCGACGGCGAGTCCGCGCATGAGCATGTCGTCGATCAACTCGATGGACGATTCCAGGCAGTGGACGACCTCGACGAGCTGCGCGGTGTTGTTGTGGAAGGGATTGTCGCACACCGCCTTCAGGCCGAGCAGGGCGGCGACTTTTTTGGCCTCGGGGTGCAACTGATCGTGGTTGTTGTTGAAGCGGGCCAGCGCTCCCACGGCGTAACTATCTGAATGGGGCGAGCGGCAGTGCTTGGCCGCGGAGTGCTGCACCACGGTTTCGACTATTCGCTTGCGGTAATCGGCGGCCCGGGTGGGATGCGGATCCCGGGTGGAGACGATGTCTCCGTCATAGAACGCGTACTCGCCGTTGTTTGTCACTTTGAGGGCGACGTACTCGGTATCGCGGTGCAGCTCGGGGATGTCCAGCTTGGTGAAGATCTGGGCGGTTTCGGCGACGTCGCGCCGTGCGTCGATCAGGCGGCTGCGCATGTCGCGCAGCGCCTCGGGCGCGGGCACGTGGGTGAACCCGCCCACGTGGGCGGCGATGGGGTGAATATGCCTTCCGCCTACGATGCCGCACAAATCGTTGGCCAGGCGCTTCATGCGCAGGGCACGTTTCACGACTTCGGGATGGGTCTGGGCGAGCGGCACGACCGAGCCGACGCCGAGGAAATCGGGCACGGCCAGGAAGTAGAGGTGCAGCAGGTGGCTCTGTAACTGTTCACCGTAAAACAGGAGCTTGCGCAGCGCGACGGTCTGCGGCGTGACTTCGATGCCGCACGCCGCCTCCACGCCCTTGACCGCGGCGGTGGTGTGACCCACCGAACAGATACCGCAGATACGGCAGGTGATGTGCGGGGCTTCGCGGAAAGAGCGCCCGCGCAGGAACGACTCAAAGAACCGCGGGCTTTCCACGATCGCGAGATCGAGATGGGTGATCTCGCCGTCGCGCACGCGCACCGACAGGTTGCCGTGCCCTTCCACGCGGGTGACATGCTTGACATCAATCGTGACGTTTCTCACGGTACACCTCTCCGATGACTGCGCGCCGCACCGCCTGGGCGCTGGTCCGTTGCGCCGCGATGGGTCGCGGCTTCAGCTTCGCACCTTGGTAGGCAACGTGCCGTTCTGGTAAGCGCCATAGAGGCGCAGATCCGCGATCACACGATCCAGCGTTACGCCGTACTGCTGCTCCAGGTTGAGGCCCGCGGCCACCAGGGCCTCTTCGCTGACGATGCCGCGGCAGGCCTCGCACTTGGAGCCGAAGTGCGGGCAGATGGCATCGCACCCGGCGCGGGTCACGGGGCCCAGGCACACTTCGCCGCGTTCGTACAGACACGGTGTGCCGCGCTTTTTGCACTCCACACACACGGGATAGTCGGGCAGGTGGAACTTCCGACCGGCCAGCACGGTGGTCACGAAGCGCAGAAACTCCTCTTTGACCATGGGGCAGCCGGGCAGTTCGTAATCCACTTTGACGACCGCCGACACCGGCCGGGCCGAAATCGTCGGAAACCACGCGGCGCGCTCGCCGTACACATACTTGCGGTAGTCCGCTTCGTCCTGGTGATTCTTGAGTGTGTTGATGCCGCCCAGGCAGGCGCAACTGCCGATGGCCACCAGCACGGAGCAGCACTCGCGCAGGTGCTTGACTTCGCGCTCGTCGTCGGGGGTGGAGACGGCGCCGTCGACAAAGCCGATGTCGATATCCCAGGCGCGCTCGGTCATGCCCTCGCGAAAGTTGACGATGTCGACGGCGTCGAGCAGGGCGAGCAGTTGATCCTCCAGTTCGAGGATGGCCAGCGAACAGCCCTCGCACCCGGTAAGACTGAATATGGCGATTCGCGGTTTCATTCCAACGCCTCCCGCAGCGCCTTGAGCTGCCCATAATTGAACACCGGGCCTTCCAGGCACACATACACATTGTTGGCCTGACAGTGCCCGCACTTGCCGATGCCGCACTTCATTCGCCGCTCCAGGGAGCAGATCACGCTTTTTTGCGGGATGCGTCGTGCCAGAACCTCCAGCACCACAAACTTGAACATCACCGGCGGACCGACGACCACGACGATGGTCTGTTCGGGATCGAGCCTGGGCAGTTCACTGAACAACGTGGTGACCACACCGCTTCGGCCGCGCCACTGCTCATCCGGTCGGTCCACGGTGACGTGCAGGCGAACGCGGTCGTCCTCGCGCCAGCGCACCAGATCTTCACGAAAGAGCAGTTCGGCCGGGGCGCGCGCGCCGTACAGCAGGTGAAAGCCCCCGAAGCGCTCGCGTTCGTCGAGAATGTATTGAATCAGCGAGCGAACGGGGGCGAGACCGAGACCGCCGGCGACGATGACGATGTCCTTTCCATGCATCTCCTGGACGTCGAAACCGTGCCCCAGGGGGCCACGGATGCCCACGAAATCTCCGCGGCGAAGGCGGTGAATGTGCTTGGTGACGTCTCCGACGCGGCGTACGCAAATTTCAAACGTCTCCGGTCGGGTGGGCGAGGAACAGATGGAGATCGGGCATTCGCCGACGCCGAGGATGGAGACCTGGACGAACTGTCCGGGGTCATGGCCGAGCGGCCGGCCGTGCTCCAGGGAAATCTCAAACAGACTTTCGAGTTCGGTCAGCGCCGTTACGTTGCTCACCCGCGCCGTCATGGGCAGATAGGGGCTGGCGGCAAGTCGTTCGCTGGTATCGGTAGCGGTGATCACGTTACGCCTCCTCCGCCAACTGGTGGTAAATTTCCACGGAGCTGATTTTCGCGGTGCAAGCGCGATCGCAGCGTGCACATCCGACGCACCCGGGCAGGCCGGTCCGTTCGTGGATCCACTTGGCCTTGCGGTACATGCGATGCCGCAGGCGTTCGGCGGCCTTGGCGCGGAAGTTGTGCGGACCCGCGACCAGTGCAAAGGACGCCAACTGGCAGCCGTCCCATTCGCGCAGGCGGCTGCCCTGACCGTTGCCTAAAGCGGGATCGTCGTACATGTTGAAGCAGTAGCAGGTGGGGCAGACCAGGTTGCAGCTTCCGCAGGAGTAGCATCGTCGCGCCGTCGCCTGCCACAGCAGGGAGTCGTAGCTGCGATCCATGAGCGCGGGGAGCGCCTCGACGTCGTAGGGAATCTGGCGTGGAAACGCGTCTTCTTTTTCCGCGCGGTACTGCGCCATCCGTCGTTCGTCGTTGGCGCTCGGCGGCGTGCCCGCCTGGGCGTACAAGATTAACTCGCGCCCCGCCTCGGAGCCGAACACGACGCCGTAGCGTGTGTCGTTGGCGCCGCTTCCCTGATCAAGCGGGTAGCACATGAGATCGAATCCGCGGTCGGCATCGTGGGTGTGCATGTCGCGGCAGAACACGCCTTCGGTGCACGGGGTGGCGCAGTCGATTCCTATGATCAACATCTGCCGGCGTCGCGCCTGGTAGTGCGGGTCGGGATGGTCCTGCTGAAACACGTGGTCGAGCAGCCGGATGGCATGAAGGTCGCAGGGGTGCACCCCGACCAGGGCGATGGGGCGATCTTCCCACCGGGGCGTGGCGTGAAACGTGCCGTCGGACCGATGGTAGGTGAAAAGCACCTCGCGCGGCGGCAACAGGAACGACTTGGGACTGTAGACGCAATAGTTGAAATCCAGGTCGAGCCGGGCGGCGCGATCCACGGGTTCGTAGAGATAGCGCACCGGCGATGGCTCCCGTCGGACCGGTCCGACGATCAGGGCGCGTTCGCCGCTGCGTGTGCGCAGCGCCCATTCATCCACCAGCTCCACCAACTGCGTTCGGGTGATCATGCGATCGAGCATGGTTTTCACACTCCTGCGGTCACGTACGGCGCTGCCGACGAAGGGTCGAGGGACGACACCACGTCGTCGCGCCGCGTGCCCCGCGCTGCGGTTCGGGGGAGTCGGAGCACGAACTCCGCTCCACGCCCCGGCGAGGAACGCACGTTGACGCCCCCGCCGCATTGCTCCAACACTTCGCGGACGATCGTCAAACCCAACCCCGAACCGGGAATCGCCGCGGCCAGCGCCGCGTTGCCCCGTCGGAAGGGGTCGAACAGGTCATCCGGAGAACTCTCTGCAATTCCCATGCCAGTGTCTTTCACGGATACGTAAACATCTCGTTTGTCCGCGAATACTTGCAGTCTGACTTCGCCTCCGGCGGGGGTGTATTTCACGGCATTGTCCAACAGGTTGGCGATGCAGTCGTCCAGGTCGCGTCGATCCACCGCGGCCGCCAACGTGCCGGAGTCGTCCTGGCTCGGGGCATCGATGATCAAACGGATGCCTTTGGCGGACGCGCGCTCGGCGAACGGAACGGCGGCCAGGCGTGCCACCTCGCCGACGTCGGTGGCCGCACTTTCGTGGCGCCCGGTGTCCGCCTGCTCGATTCGTTCCAGGGTCAACAACTCGGAGACCTGTTCCGTGCCGGTACGGCAGCGCTCGATGATGCGTGAGATCAGGTCGCGCACCTGGGTATCGACCGGCGATCGGTCGCGCAGCAGTCCGGCGAGCGTTTCGATGGTCGCCAATGGGCTCTTGAGCTGGTGGGCCGCTGTTTGCAGAAACCGCGAGCGGCGAACGTGCAGATTGCGCAGTGACTCCTGGCTCCGCGACAGCGCGCCATGCGTTTCCTGCAGGGTACACTCCTGTTTATCCAGACCTGCCGAAATCTGGAGTGTAAAGAACAGTGTACCGAACACGCCCGCGGCGAGCGCGCCGATGGCGGCGGCCACGTACTCCCATTGTGTGTGCAAGCCCGCCTGCACCGTGGCGGGGAGGAGGGGATAATGGGGCTGGACCCAACCCGTGCATTCTCCCACCGTGAGTGCGCCGTAGAGCAACAGAGCCCACGCGCCCTGAAGCAGCGCGTTGAGCGGACGCAACAGCAGCGCCGCGATCAACATGTGAAAGAGGTAGAACAACGCCATGGGGTTGACGACGCCGCCGAGGTAGCGGAGCAGGACGGTGAGAAACAGCAGATCTACGATCATCTGCGCGTTGGCGAACAGCGTGACGCGGCGCAAAGGTTTGGGCGACGGGTTGAGTTGGCGCGACGATTCTGCTGCCTGGTTGGCTTTGAATGGAAAGGCCAATCGGCCGACCAGGGACCACGCCAGGTTGACCAGCACCAGTGCCATCATGGTGATGAACACCGCGCGCGGTCGATGGAAGGTCTCGGAGGGCGTGATCAGCGCCGCCTCGAGGGCCAGCAGGCCGAGCACAATGCCCACGATGATCCAGCGCAGGCGGATGAACCAGCGGTGCCGGATCATGCCCAGCAGCACCGCGCTGCGGAACTGGCCGTGCGGGAACAACAGCCGACCGATGGTCTGGGACTCGCCCATCAATCGCTCACTTCGTCGTGGCCTTTTTTCCATTGCCGGCTCCGGCCAGCGTATCGCGCACCGCGGCGAGCAGGGTTTCGGCCTTCAGCGGTTTGTCCAGGAAACGGTCGGCGGGCACGTAGTCGCTGCCCAGCTCACGGGCGTAGTTGATTCCCATTTTTTCGCCGATGGCGGATATCATGATCACCGGAATGTGCTTCAACGCCTCGTCGCGTTTGAGCTGGTACGCAAGGTGAAACCCCTCGGACGGCGACGCCAGCATGATATCCAGGATGATGAGGTCGGGAGGCCGCCGCTGAATCGCCTCCATGCCGATCGGTCCGGTGGCACACAGCGCCACATCGTAACCGGCGGGTTCGAGCATCAGGCGCAGGGCTTCGCGCAGATCGGGATCATCATCGATCACCAGTACATAAGGCTTGGGCATGGTCGCTGACTCCTCTCTGAAGTACACGACCTCGCCATCCCGGCCCGACGATGACGATGAACTCGGTTAACAAATGCGCGGCAGTTCCTCTCCCAACGGCCGCTGGACGATCCGCCGCCCGCCTGCCTCGGTGAGCAGCTCCACCAAACCGTCTCCAGGTTCCGACACGACGGTGCCCAGATGTGCGGCGCGCCGCCCGTAGCGGTGCGCCCGCATGACGGCCAGCGCGGCTTGACACTGGGCCGCCGGAACCACGCAAACTATCTTTCCTTCGTTGGCCACAGACAGAAGATCAAAGCCCAGCATCTCGGCGGCGGCGCGCGTGGCCGGGTTTGCCGGAATCCGCGATTCGGCGATCTCTACGTTCCAACCCGTGCGTTCGGCGATGTCCGCGAGCACCGCGGCCACTCCGCCGCGGGTCGCATCGCGCATGAAGCGCACCTCAATCCCCGCGACCAGCAATTCGGCGATCAGTCCGTTGAGCGGCGCCGCATCGGACACAATGGGCGTGTCGAACGCCAGCCCGTTGCGCACTGACATGACCGCCATACCGTGATCACCAAGGTCGCCGTTGATCAGGATGGCATCTCCCGGCTTGATCCGCTCGAAGCCGATCTCGATCCGATTCTCCAGCAGAGCGACGCCCGCGGTGTTGATGAACAATCCGCCGAGGCTTTCTCCGCCCGCAGCGCGTTCGATGACCTTGGTATCGCCCGTGACCACCGGTACGCCCGCTTCCCGCGCCGCGGACGCGATCGAAGCAAGGATGCGGTCCAGACGCGCGAGTTCGAATCCTTCCTCTACGATGAGCCCCAGGCTGAGCGCGATCGGGCGTCCGCCCATTACCGCCAGGTCGTTGACCGTGCCGCACACACTGAGGCGCCCGATGTCCCCCCCGGGAAATTCCAGCGGCTGCACCACGAACGAATCGGTGGTGAACACCAGTCGGTCGGTCGGACAGCGCAGCACTGCCCCGTCGGTGAGTTCATTCAGGGTGCGGTTGCCCAGCGCCGCGAGGATGTGGTCGCGAATCAGGCGGCCCATCATCTCGCCGCCGCCGCCGTGCCCGCGGACGATCATCCCCTTTTCGGTCAGTGGTCTGTTCATGATTTCGATCATGGCGTCCTCACGGCGGCCGCGAGGGCCGGCAAGGGTTTTTCTCGACCATATTTGAAGGCGGCGCTGCACGTGCCTTCGCTGCTGACCATGCACGGTCCGAACGGGTTCATCGGCGTGCAGACGGTGGCAAAGAGATTGCAGTCTTGCGGGACGACCTTTCCCTGAATGACCTCTCCGCAACGGCAGGCGGGGTGATCGTGGTCGGCGGCGGCCACAATGCCGAACCGCCGCTGCGCGTCGAATGAATGATACCGTGAGCGGAGCGCCAGTCCGCTGCCGGGAATAATCCCCAGGGCGCGCCAGGGGACATCGGATTCTTCGAAGACCTCGGCCATCAGCCGCTGGGCCACGCGGTTCCCTTCAGGCGACACGACGGCGGGGTAGTTGTTTTCCAGTCGCGGGCGCCGCTCGACGATCTGCTGCAGCAGCGCGGTCACGGCGGTGGCGATCCCGTCCGCTTCAAACCCTGCCACCACGCAGGACATGTGATACTCGTCGACGATCGGGCGATATGCCTCGGCGCCGATGATGACACTCACATGTCCGGGACAGAGGAACCCATCGAGGCGCACATCGCCTCCGTCCAGCAGGGCGCGCATCGCGGGCACCACCAGCTTGTGGGCGGTAATGACGGAGAAATTCTTCAATCCGAGTCGGCCGGCTTCGAGGATCGCCGCCGCCGTAGCCGGCGCCGTCGTCTCGAACCCGACGCCGATGAAGATTACTTCGCGATCGGGATACGATTCCGCCAGGCGCAATGCGCCGCGGGTGGATGCGACGACGCGCACGTCGGCTCCGGCGGCGCGGCGCTGCTCCAGGCTCCCCAGTGCCCCGGGCACGCGCACCATGTCTCCGTAGGTGGCCACGATGGCGCGCGGAATGGTGCTCGCTTGTATGGCGGCGTCGATATCGCGCTGGGCGGTCACGCACACCGGGCAACCCGGCCCGCTGACCAGCCGTAGGTTCGCCGGAAGCAGAGAACGCAAACCGCTGCGATAAATGGCGACGGTGTGCGTTCCGCACACCTCCATCAGTTGGATGGGGCGCGCGATGCGTTCCGTCAGCCGGCGCCAATGCTCAATTTGTGGGGGCAGCGTGTTCATTGCTTTTTACCGGTTCCCCGGATTCCTCCAGATCCTCGAAGGTCACGACGTTTCGGAGGTACTTCCAGGTCTCCATCGCTTCCGATTCGTCCACGCACGCGATGGCGAAACCGGCGTGGACCAGCACCCACTCATCGGGGCGCGCGTCCGGCGTCATCACGGTGCAGACTTCCACGCGGTTACCGTTCATGTCCACGATTGCGCGGTCCTCGTTCAGACTCACGATTTTCCCCGGCACGGCCAGACACATGAAACGACTCCTTTAGTCGGCGGCCGCCGCCGTCGCGCCGGCGATGACGGCCTGCCCGAGCGACACACCCGCGTCCCCGGTGGGTACGCGCATGTGTGTGCCCACCGTCAGGCCAAGGGTGGTCAATCGATCGTCAAGCCCCTCGCGGAGAATCGAGTTGGCGAAGCACCCGCCAGAGAGCACCACGCGGTCGATTCCCGTCGCCAGGGCGGCTTTTTCCGCCAGGCGGGCCAGCGCATCGATCAGCGTGGCATGAAACCGTGCCGCCGCATACTCCATTTCGCGTCCGTGCTGCACATCGCTCAACAGCTCGCGGACCATGGGGCGCCAATCGATGCGCACGGGCGCGGCGCCCACACCCGGAAGCGAATACGGTTCGATTTCTCGCAAAGGGTGACCCGCTTGCAGGTAGTTGCGCGCCGCGCGCTCCAGGGCGCATGCCGCCTGTGCCTCGGAGTTATTCCGTTGACACACGCCCGTGAGAAAAGCGATGCCATCAAACAACCGCCCGAGGCTCGAGCAGGGCGGCGCATTAAATTGCCGCTCGATCTGCGCACGAACTACGGCATGTTCGTTTGGGGCGACGGATTGGTACTGCGGCAGATCGAACGGCGACTCCACCTCCGCTGCCGCCAGCAACGCGAGCGCCACCCGCCAGATGGCCGATGCGGCTGCATCGCCGCCGGGCAGCGCGAAGTAGTCCAGATGGGCGAAGCGGTCGAAATCGCGCTCGCGGCACACCAGAATCTCCCCGCCCCAGGCGGCCCCGTCTGAACCGTAGCCTGTTCCGTCGCCGATCACTCCGATCACCGGCAGCGGCAGCCCGGCATCCACCGCGGCGCTCACGCCATGGGCATGATGATGCTGCACGCCCACGGAGCGGGGAAAGCGCCGGGCGTAGAGCGTGGACAGGAAAGCCGGATGCAGGTCGTGGGCGTGCACCGGTTCCATCCCGGTGGCGGCGCGCAAGCGCCGGCGCTCGCGCTCGACTTCGTCGACAAACCGCCGGAAACTGCGGATCTCCTGCAGATTGCCGTGCGTTTCGCTAATCCACGCCTCCTGCCCCACCGCCGTGCAAATGGTGTTCTTCAACTCCGTGCCCAGCGCCACCACGCCACCGGCGAGGGTGATCGGCAGCGGTATGCGCACGGCGCGCCGGCGCCGGGGTGGCGCTGGAGGAAGCTGGGGACTGGCTTCGCGGACGATCATGGAATCTCGCCGACCTGCAATGCAGGATCATTTTTCTTGTGGGGGCATGTCTGTGCCCCGACACCAATTCCCTTGCAAGAACCGTGCCGCAGACCGGTGGGAGGAGGTTCCGAATTTCGCTGAATGTGCCGCCACCGAGGGCGGGGAAAGGCCAACGGACAGCCTGAGCGCAATTATGGTGCGCAACGGCAACCGATTGGGTGAAATCACCCAATGGGTGGGTCAAAACCCGCTTTGGCGCGGCGTGCTGTCTGCGAATCCCTGTGAAGTCCGCTATTCGGCGGAACGGGCCGTCTCGGCGTGCGCATCCCCCCCCACTTTGGTTCGCTTTTCAAATGGAATCCGCAGTTGATACACGCCCTGTTCCAGGCGGCTTTCCACGGCATAGCCGCACTTGTGGAACACCCGCAACATGCCGTGATTGTGCATGAGCACGTCCGCCGTGAACCCGGCGATGCCCCGCGACCGGGCCATATCCACCAGCGAGTTCATCAGGGCCGTACCCACGCCCTTACCCTGCCACTCGTCGCGCACCAGAAAGGCGGCGTCGGCGAAGTTGGTCTGGGGGTTCTTGCGATAGTGCGCCATGGCGAGCATGGGCGAATCGGGCTTCTGGTCATTGACGACCACGACGGCCATGTCGGCGTCGTAATCCACGCGCAATAGTTCCTGGAGCTTCTCATGCGGCATGGCCTTGATCATCTGGAAGAACCGGTAATGGACCGAATCCGGCGACAGGGTGTAGAACAGGTCGCGCACCAGGCTCTCATCGGTCAGCTTGAGCGGTCGCAGGAACACCCGCGACTGGTCCTTGAGTTCGATCCAACGCTCCATTTCCTGCGGATAGACCGGCGTGAGCACGGGAAGTTCGATCTGGTCGGGATAGACCAGATGGCGCGACTTGGCCTCCGCCAGCAGCCAGGGGCGAAACTTGGGATGGGCGATCTGGATCAGCGCCATCGCCCGCTCGCGGATGTTCCGCCCGTGCAGGTAGGCCGTGCCATACTCTGTCACCACGTAGTGGACGTCGCCGCGACTGGTCACGACGCCCGCGCCCTGCTTCAGGTAGGGCACAATGCGGGAGATGGTTCCGTTGTCCGCCGTGGACGGCAGCGCGATGATCGGCTTGCCTCCCTTGGAGCGCGCCGCGCCGCGCGTGAAGTCCACCTGCCCGCCGATGCCGCTGTAGAACAGGGTGCCCAGCGAATCGGCACAGACCTGCCCCGTCAGGTCCACTTCGATCGCGGCATTGATCGAGATCATCTTCTCGTTCTGCGCGATGATGAACGGGTCGTTGGTGTACTCGGTGGGGTGAAACTCCACCAGCGGATTGTTGTCTACGAAGTCGTACAGCCGACGGGAGCCCATGATGAAACTGGCGATGATCTTCCCGCGGTGCAGCGTCTTGGCGGCGTTGGTCACCACGCCCTGTTCCACCAGCGGGATCAGTCCGTCGCTGAACATCTCGGTGTGGATGCCCAGGTCGCGAAAGTCGGTCAGGTAGTGCAGCACCGCGTCGGGGATGGTGCCGATGCCCAGTTGCAGCGTGGCCCCGTCCTCCACCAGGCTCGCGATGTGCCGGGCAATAGCGCGCGACAGCTCGTCCGGCTCGCCCTGCGGCGCTTCCAGAATCGGCAGGTCGCTGGGAACCAGCAGGTCAATGTCGCGCACGTGGATGAAGCAGTCGCCCAGCGCCCGCGGCATCTGCTCGTTGACCTCTGCGACGACCATTCGCGCTGACTCGGTGGCCGCCTTCACGATGTCCGTCGATACCCCGTAGCTGCAATAGCCGTGCTCGTCCGGCGGGCTGACCATGATCATGGCCACGTCAATCACCACCCGCCCGGTCCGGAACAGCGCTGGAATCTCTGAAAGAAAGATGGGCGTATAGTCCGCCCGGCCCTGCGCGATCGCCTCGCGCACGTTGGGACCGATGAAATAGGCGTTGTGGCGGAAGCGGTCGCCGAATCGCGGCTCGGCGTAGGTGGCGACGCCCAGCGTGAGAATGTGCACGATCTGCGTATCGGAAATGTCCGCGCGCGAGGAGAGCGCCTTCACCAGCAGTTGCGGTTCGCCGGCGCCGGAGCCGATGAACACCCGCTGGCCATGGCGCACCACGGCCACCGCCTGCTCGGCCGTTGACACCTTGGCGGCGTACGTCGACCGCCAGATTGTCTTTTTTCGTTTCATCGAAGTCGGTTTCGTCGCTGTCATCACCATTGTCAATCCCCCGTATGCTCCGGGGCAGCGTTGCTCCGTTCGGAGCGCTCATGCACCCGTTCGAGTTCCGCGGCCAACGCTCACTGGTCGGACCCCCCCGCGGATGAGTCTCAAGGGTAACCTGTTTTCCAATTACTACGTTCCCCCGAAAGACCGCCTATTTCACCGCCGGTTCGTGGGCCGGTGACGGCGCCGGATCCTGCGTCGGCGCTGCCGGCGCCAGGTCGCAGAGATACCTGCCCAGAGAGCGAACCGCCTGATCGCATGAGGGCATCACCGGGACGCCGCCGGCGCGAATCGCACGCGAAAACGGGTAGTAAGCCTCGCCGGCGTCCACCACCACCACCAGCGGTTTGTCGTAGGCGGCGAACAGTTCCGGAATTCGCGCGGCCAGCGATTCAAGCGATGCGATTTCTGAAGCGGTCGTCCGCAATTGCGGGGTAAAGGGAACGATCGACGCCGCCACGGCGTCCACACCCGGGTCCTCCAGCAGCGCCCGGATCGCCGTTTCGTATACTTCCTCATTGGCCATCGGGTTGACGTCCAGCGGATTTCGTACGCTGACCAGCGCGCCGAGTCCAAGACGGAGGAGCGCCGTTTCTATGCGTTCCACTGTGGCATCCGACAGGTTTGCCATTTCCAGGCGATAGCGTGGCCCCTGAATGGCATCGGCCATGCCCACGGCCTCGAATCCCGCGTTGCTGATTACCGCAACGCGGCGCCCGCGAACGGTCTTGTTGTGAAACGCTGCGGCCAATTCGAGAACCTGCTCAAATTCCTTGAACGTCTCCGTGACAATCGCTCCGGCCTGTTTGACCACCGCGCGGCAAACTTCGTAATCTCCGGCAATGGATGCGGTGTGGCCCATGGTGGCCGAGCGACCCGCGGAGGTTCGCCCCGCCTTGTAGAACACCACGCGTTTGCCGGCATTCGTGGCGTCGACCACGGCGCGGGCAAACGCCAGGCCATCCAGATCGCGGAAGCCCTCCACGTAGACGCCGACCACGCGGATATCGTCCCGCGGAATCACGGCGCGAAGGAGGTCGGACGCGGTCAGGTCGGTTTGATTTCCGATCGTGATGGCCAGCGCCGGATTCAGCGTGTCCAGATTGCTGACGCGGGTAATGGCGAACGCCCCGCTTTGGGTGATCAGCGCCACCGGTCGCACGGTCAACTGGCGCTGTGGGTCGAGTTTGTCCGGCGGTACGAAGAACGTGTCATATCGCCCGGGGCGCGAGCGCACGCCCAGGCAGTTTCCCCCCAGCACGACGGGGCCGCCGTCGGGGCGCCCGCGCGTGGCCACGATCGCGTCACTCAGTTGCGCCTCGAGCGTCCGGCTGACTTCGGTCTCTCCCAGGCCGCCGGGGATGAGAATGACTGACGCCACCTTGTCACTTGCCAGCACTTCGTCCATCAACGGCTTGAGGGTGTCCGGGCTGGCGGTCACCACCAGCATGTCGATCGGCTCGGGCACGCGCCCCAGGTTGGGAACGCACGGTACACCGTCGATTTCATTCACACCGGCCTTGATGACGTACAGATGTTCCCGGGGGAAGCCGCAGCCGCGGATGTTGTCCAGGATGATCCGGCCGAAGTTCGCCCGTTTGCCCGACACGCCCACCACCGCGATCGACCGCGGTTCCAACATGCGCGCCACCTTGTCGATGGGCCGCGGCGGCGGAGAACGCAGCGCGTTCCCCAGCCGCCCGCGGCCGTCGAGAGGAACCATTCGTTGCCGCACAAAGGCGAATGGGTTGACTTCCAGTTCTTCCAGGCAAAGGTCCTGGTTCCCTTGGTGGGGGCATGCCGCGCGGGCCAGCGCGATGAACGCGCGGAAGCAGCGCAACAGTTCCCCGTCGCTGACCTCCCGTCGATGGCCGCGCGCCGTTCCCGACAGTACCTCGTACGCGGCCGTTTCCTGGAACTGCCCCAGAAAACCCTCGGCCGAGGTATCCAGGGCCGGGGCCATCGCGGTGGCGGCACCGGGCTTCATGGTGTGCGCCAGGTATTCTGTATCAATGCCGCCGAAGCCCGCGGCAATGACCGCACCAAACTCGCGCGATGCGCGGATTCCCACGAACAGCTCGCCGCCCAGTCCGCTGCCGCCGTGCTCCACGCATTCCACCAGCAGGGCGCCCTCCACCACCGCTCCGGCGGCCTGCTGGGTGTCTACCAGTCGGCGCAATTCGCGCTGCACCACGCCGGCATCCTTCGCGGCGAACACAATGCCGCCCACATCTGACTTGTGGACCACATCCGCGGATACGACCTTGAGCACCACGCGATCGCCTGCGAAGCGTGACAACTGAGCGTCGGTGATTTCGGCTGCGGGCTGAATGAACTCGTGTCGTGGCGGTGAAATGGCGCCCACCAGTTCCACCAGGCGGTAGACTTCATGCTCGAATAACTGCGTGCGGCCCGCCGCATGCACCGCGCGGAGCACTTCACGCACGGCTTGCGATTCGGCGTCGGAAAGCACGTCGCATTCACCCGCGGCGCTGCCCAGTGCCGGCGCTTTGCCGTTGGTCGCGGCCAGTGCCTCGGGCGGCGTGGCTTGCAAGCGCTGGCGAATCTCGCGCGGCAGCATCCCGCGACGCAGGGCATCGCGATAGGCCGCGGCGGCCCCGCGGCCCAGGCGAAACGCCCGCTGATTACCCTCGACCACCTGCCGGCCCTTGCGTGCGAACAGCGCAGCCACGGCGTCGGCCAGTTCTCCGTCGGCCAGCGGCAGATAGGCCCCCGCGGCACCCAACATCACGCTGTTGACCGCGCGTGGCGAACTCGCGGCGCGGGCCAGCCGTTCGGCGTCGATGAGCGCGTGGTCGCCGAAGCGGGCGATGCGTTCCAGGATTTCCTCAAGCGCCGGGTAATTGGGAATGTTCATAAAGGGCGCCGTATTCGCCACGACGGCGCCGCGTTCCCCGAGGTATGACACGTAGCGCAGCGCCTCCACCGGCTCCATGGCCAGCACCAGGTCGCACCGCCCCTGGGGGATCAGATCGCTGTACAACTCGTGGTCTGCCATGCGCAGGTGGGAATAGACGGCGCCGCCCCTCTGCGACATGCCGTGTACCTCGGCCTGCTTCACGAACCAGCCGCGGCGCATGGCCGCCAGCGAAACCGCCTGAGCGATCGTGAGGATTCCCTGTCCGCCCACGCCTGCCAGAATCAGATTGAATTCCATGTCAATGCCCTGTCACTCGTTCTCATGCCCCGGAATGGTGTTTTCAGGGGCCGGTCCCGATCCGCGATGCGACCGTCAGGGAGTGGGCCATTCGCACCCCAGCTCAATACGTTGTGCGGGCCGCGTTTGCCACCCGATGCCGTCCAAACACTGTCGCACGCGCTTGCTCATCGTGTCGCCGCCACCCGCAACTCCGTCGGCTCCTCGCGGCTGCGGCGTTTCAGGTGAATGCAAGGCCGGCTCGCCACGATCACGGACAAACCGCGATGATCCACCTCACGCCGCACCAGCTCCACGTTGTGCGCGTGGTCCTTTTTCATCGGCTCCAGGTGCACCAGGTGGCGCGCATCCACGCCGAGCCCACGGAGAAGGCGCAGGAATTCTTCGCCCGTGATCAGTGCCTCCTGCCCGCCGGTCATGGCCACCGTGGCGTTGTCCAGGATGACGACCGTCATGTTGGCGTTGTCGCGCGCCGCGCTGAGCAGCGGCGGCATGCCCGAGTGAGTGAAGGTCGAATCGCCGATGGTGCAAACGACGGGGTGCGCGCCGGTCCTGGCCGCCCCGTGCGCCATCCCGATCGACGCGCCCATGTCCACGCACGAGTGCACCGCGTTGTAGGGCGGCATGGCCCCCAGGGTGTAACAGCCGATATCGCTGAACAGGTAAGGTGCAGTTCCCGGTTCGACCGCGTCCAGAATCAGCCGGAAAGTGTCACAATGCGGACACCCGTCGCACAGCACCGGTGGGCGCGACGGCAGATCGGCGATGGCCGGGAGCGCCGGCAGCGCCGGAAGCCCCAGCGCCGTACGCAGCAGTTCGGTGCTCAGCTCGCCGTCCGGCGGCAGTGCGCCGCTGCGCTTGCCGCGAATGGTCTTGCCCGGAACGCCCAGCAGGCCGGTCAATCGCCCTTCGATGAACGGATACCCCTCCTCGGCCACCAGCACGTCGGTGCAGTGACTCATCAGTTGGCGAATCGCATCGACCGGCAAGGGATACGTTCCGATTTTCAGAATGGAGTAGCTGTGGTCCGCTTCAAGCGCTTCGCGCACGTAGTTGTGGGCCACGCCGCTGGCGATAATCCCCCTCGGGCCGTGGAGCGAAAGCCGGTTGAAGGGTGACTCGCGCGTGTGCCGCTGGAGGGTCTGCTGTTGCTCCAGCAAGTGGCGATATTGCCGCCGCGCATTGACCGGCAGCAGAATCCACTGCTTCGGGTCTCCGCGTTCGCCGCGCCGCGGCTGTCCTACGGCGTCGCGCCGCCGCACCACCGCCCGGCTGTGCGCCAGTCGCGTCACCAGCCGTACGACCACCGGCAGACCCACCTGCTCCGACAGGACGAAGGCGGCGCGCGTCATGTCGTAGGCTTCCTGTTGATTGGCCGGCTCGAACACGGGGATCTGCGCGAAGTCGCCGTAGAACCGTGTGTCCTGCTCGTTCTGGGACGAATGCATGCCCGGATCGTCGGCCACGGCCAGCACCAGCCCGCCGACCACGCCGGTGAGTGCGGAACTCATGTACGGATCGGCCGCGACGTTGAGCCCCACGTGCTTCATCGAGACCAGTACGCGGTAGCCGGTATACGACATCCCGAGCGCCGCCTCGTAGGCCACCTTTTCGTTGGCCGACCACATGGCATCGACCGGCGCATCCGCCCGGCCGGCACCGCGCTCGCGCACGCATTCCAGGATTTCGGTAGCCGGCGTGCCGGGGTACGAAAACGCACCGCGGATGCCTTCATCGAGCGCGGCCTGCGCCACCGCCTCGTCACCCATTAACAATTCAGGCATGGGAGGTTCCTCTCTCGTTTTGAGGTCGCCTTCGCCGTCCCGCAATGCCCGTGCTGCCGGCCAACCTCGGACTTCACCTTGCAATCTCCGTGCCAGCCAAGCTCCGATGTTCGCAAAGGAATTCGACAATAAAGCGACGATTTAGATGATTTAGTGGTTCCGGCCAATCGCCTCACTCATTTCGAACAGAATTGGAGGAGTGCACTAAGTGGAATGCTTAACCGGCCGGAAATCGTCGAAATGCGCGAGCCGGGAGTACATCTGCAAGCTCGTCAGGGAAAGGGCCAACGCCACGAGCCAGACCGGCCAGCCCACGACTTCCCACAGCCACATGCCCAGCAGCGGCGCGGTCAGCCCGCGCACGCCCGCGAGAAAAACGTGAATGCCCATGTACAGTTCGGCGCGGTCGGAATCCGCGAAGTGCAGGTGCCCCAGGTTCCAGGCCAGCGAGCCGCCGCCCTGTCCGACGCCCTGCAACACTCCGCGGAGCGCAAACAGCATCACCCCCGCCAGCAGCGCACTGCCCCCTGGTTCCCATTCCGTAACCACCACCGTGGCCAGCAGCCCGAACAGAAGTGACAGGCTCCAGGTGATCACGTTGATGACGCGGAACCGAAGAACGCCCAGGCCGTCGAAGAGTCGCCCCCAGCGCTCCAGACTTCCCAGCAAGCATAAGGTGGGAATGGTGACCACCAGCGAGCTGCTGATCCAGAAGCCCCAGCCGTTCTCCAACGGCAGGTTTCGGGTGACCACGGCCACCACCACCGGAATGCTCATCAGGTTCGCGGCGCCGTGCAGGAACTGGGCGACACAGTAGACGCTGAAGCGCCGGTCTTCGTGCAGCACGCGATAAGCCTGCCCGAACACGTGCCCCGGGGATAGGAGTGCGGTCAGACTGTAGGGCTCCATCCACCCGCGGCGGACGTGCCCGTCGTCGGGGGCGGGTTGGCGGCGACGGCGCAGGTCTGCGCGCTCCCCGCGAATGCGAATTCGCGGCAGCAGGCAGACACCGGCCAACCCGGCCAGTGCCGCCAGGGGAAACACGACGCGGTAACTTTGCGGATCGGCGTCGCACACCGCCGACGCCACCTGGACGGTGATGATGCTGATGACCGAGCGAACACCCTGAAGGCGCGAAGCGATCTGGCCGCGCACCTCACGCGGATAGTTAGACCGCCACATGGCCGAGCGCACGGTCACCACGCCCGCGAGCATCGCCTGGGCCAACCCCACCTGCGCCAGAAACCACCATGCGCCGAATTGCGTAGCCGGAATGGCGGCGATCAATGCCGCGGAAATGCAGGTACCAGATCCAAAAAAAACGAGCAGCCGGATCTTGCGCCGCCCCACGCAGACCATCCCCCAGATGAGGCTGAACACGTACGCCGCATAGGGCGTGGTGGTGGCGAGGGCAATGAGGAGCGGCCCGCCCTGAAAGGTCTTGGCGACGACGACCGCGGCAAACTGGCCCTCGACCAGCCCGGCGAGGATGCTCCAGGGAATGATGTGCTTGAATTCGTTAAGGAAATTGCGCCGGGTGAGGAAGGGGAACCGCCGTGCACCCAGTAGATCCAACGACCGTGCCTCCGTTGCCGTCACCGCCGAGCCGGAAGACTATCGAAAATGCGCCCGGTTGGCAACGGGGCGGTCGGACTTGTAGCGCCCCGGCGGCTACATGCGCCGGACTACACCGATGACCACGCCCTGAATGTCCACCTCGCGTACGTAGATGGGTTTGTAGCGTTCGTTGGCGGGCTGGAGGCGAATGCGGCTTTTTTCGCGGTAAAACTTCTTGAGGGTGGCCTCTTCGCGGTCGAGCAGTGCCACAACGGTGTCACCATTGCGCGGATTGGAGCGTGCTTCGTAGACGACCACGTCGCCGTCGCGAATCTGCTCGTTGATCATGCTGTCGCCCACCACGCGTAACGCGCGCACCGGGTAGCGGCTGGCGTATAGTGATTCCAGATCGACGGCGTCGGGGTTCTCGATGGCCTCGATCGGCTTGCCGGCGGCGATTCGTCCGACCAGGGGAACCAGCGACGGACGGTCATCGGGCAGTCGGGCCGCAGACGTCAGCTCCAAAGAGCGTGCCCTGTGCGAGCGACGCTTGATCAGGCTTTTGGCGATGAGCGCCTCGACGTGCTCGAACACGGTGATTTTGCTGACGCCCAGTTCGTCGGCCATTTCCTGGAGGGTGGGGGCGAAGCCGTCGCGCCGCCGCCCGTCGCGGATCAACACCATGATCTGCATCTGTCGCGGCGTTAAAATCGCGGCGTCGTCGGGCTTGATGTTCTTCAATCGGCGCATGATCGTCCTCCTCCACACATTCGTTGAGCCCCTGGGGGCCGGTTACCACCGCGGGCACCAATCCCCGGGACAGTTGCTGCACCAGCCGGCGGCCCCGGTTCACATCCCGCTGAAAAGCGTGCCAGGCGGCCGCGAGCCGGGCGCTCCAACTTTCGTCGGCAGCGCCAACCGCCCATTCGGCCGCGGCCGTTTCGCCGCAGGTTCGCCAGACCACGCGCCGCAGCGGGGCGCGAAGCCACCATCGTACAAACGCCGAGCGCCGATCGGAAGCGCCGCCCGCCCGGGGCAGCAGGGCGGTGCAAAAATCACCGCCGGGGCCGAACACGCACAACGGCGCCGCGTTCGCTTCCGCCTCGTCAAACAGGCTCGGTTCCTGTACCATCCGTGTTGTCGTTCGAGCGTTTCGTTTCATGGCGGTGCATCCTTGCAGCCGGTATCTCCCAATATACCTAACGTCGTCCAAACGTCAAGTCGAATCCTTCGACATTTTTTTGGCGTCGCCGTCGGGGGGGGCAGAACGCTCCCGCGGCCGACAGGCGCAGGCAGGACGGCACACCTATCGGGAACCGCCGCGGCCGGCGGCCAGTGATTCAATTGGCGGGCGCTTCCTGGTGCTTGGCGAATTACGCTTTCAATACTGGAAATGCGCCCCGCGCAACTCTTGCGCGAGGCATCAGAAGGTGTACGTCGGGTTTGGTGCATTCCGCCGGTGGGAAGCAAGTCTTCGCGTACGGGGGGAATTTATCAACTGATCCGCGAGAAACCGCGGTTTGTTGAATCGTGGGGCGAGTTGTCCCTCGAGGCGGGTGGCTTGCTGGGTCCGTTGTGCGCGTCGGGCGGAGCGGCGGCGGCCGATGGTCCGGCTGCCTCTGCCCCTGCCGAGGCGGTCGGGTGCTTGGGCACCGCCCCGCCGGAAAGAACAACATCGGGGGCGCGCGCTGGGCGGAGGGCGGGAAGCGATCAACGCCGAATTGCGAGCGAAGAATGGCGAACAGCGAATAGGGGGAGAATGCGGCATGGGGCGTGAATGGCGAATAAGTCTGCGGAAGGCGAGGGGCGTGCGGCAAGAGGCGAGAGAACGCTGAAACGGCGATACGGCGCATCGCCGGCGGGTTCATCGGTTGAGAACCGATGCCGAACGCTGCGCGCTGCAGGCGGGGTGGCCGGACTGAAGATCAGATGCGGAGCAAACGCTGGAGGCGGTCGCGCGCCTGCTGAAGGTCGGGGATGGGGGTCTGCGAACTGGTACGGCGCAGGACGTAGCCGCCGCGGAACTCGGCCTCGGCGAGGGCGTCGAACAGGCCGGTGAAGTCGACGTCGCCTTCGCCGAAGAGCGCTTCCGCTCCGGGCTGGTCGCCGAGTCCGGCGGTGCCGTCGCGCGCGTGAACGAGTGCGAGAGACGCGGCGAGGCGTTCGGCGATGGCGCGGGGGTTGGCGCCGGCCATGATGAGGGCAGCGGGGTCGAGCGTGATGCGAATCGCGGGGCAGGCGAGTTCGTGCAGGAGTCGTTGGAGGCGGTCGGCACCGTCGGCGGAAGGTCGCAGGGCGAGTATGCGGCCGCGCGCGTCGGCGTGTTCGCCAAGCCGGCGGAGGGCCTCGACGGCGAGGGACGAGGGTTCGCCGGATTCGGGGTGGGTGGCGGCGCCGAGGGCGGTGGAGATGACGGGAACGGCAAGATCGACGGCGAGGTCGAGAATGCGGCAGGTGCGTTCGACGCGTTCCTCGACGGTACGCGGGTCGGTGAAACGCAGGTTGGGAATGTCTGCGGTGAGCGCGTGAAGGCGCAGCCCGAGGCCGTCGAGGTAGCGCGACAGGTGGCGGCGGCCGCTGGGGGTGAGGTTTTGTGGGGCGACGTCGCCGTCGACGGTGGCGAGTTCGACGTGGGCGAACTTCAGTTCGGCGGCGGTGCGCAGAGCGTCTTTGGGGGGCAGGCGGAAGTCGTCGACAGCGACGGCGATGGTTGGCAGAGGCATAGGGCGCTCTGGGTGGCCGCGACGATCCGGTCCACCGCAGTTCGTCGCGGTGGCGGGCATCGGCGGCGAATGCAGGGTAGCGAATGGCGAATGGCGAATCAAGAATGGCGAATGGGAGGAAAAGGCACGAAGGCACGAAGCCACGGAGGCACGAAGCTGGCGGGTAACGATGGGCACGGTTGACCGTCTTAGTTTTTCGGGGAAGTATGGCGCGGGGGATGATTGCGCGCGGGCGCTGGAACGAGGGCAGACGTGAGTGAAACGGCAGTGAGCGAGCAATCGACAGCGCCCGATTGGGCGCTGGTGCCGTTTGCGGTGGGGTGCGCGCGGTGTGGGGAGGATTTGCGCGGCCGGACCGAGCCGGTGTGTCCGGCCTGCGGGTTGGCGTTCGACTGGGCGGACGCGGTGCCTGTCGAGCACCTGACCTGTCACTCGTGCGGGTATCACCTGATGGGGCTCACGCAGCCGCGCTGCCCGGAGTGCGGCAAGGGCTTTTCGTGGGAGGCGGTGCTGGACGACTACCGGCGGCGGCAGAAGCCGCTCTTCGAATACCGATGGCGCGAAGAGCCGTTGCGCTCGCTGGTGCGGACGTGGTGGCTGGCCTGCCGTCCGTGGAAGCTGTGGCGGATGGTGGAGCTGCATGATCCACCGAAGGTGGGGCCGCTCATCGCACTGCTGGTCATTGGGCTGGTGCTTTCCGTCGCGGTGCCGCTGGGGGTGGCGTATGGGGGAGAGGCGCTGGTCGAGTATGTCAATAGCAAGGCGGTGCCACCGTGGAAGGTGAGAATGTTGGTGCAGTTGAATGTTCCGCCGACTGGCTTTCCCAAGGCCATCAGTCTTGGCATTCCGCTCAGGACGTGCGTCTGGTGGGCTGACGGGGATAGGCTTGCAACCCTATCGATGTGGATTGGCGCCGGGTTTCTTACCTTGCTGGTGTTGCGCCAATCCATGCAGCGGTGCCGAGTGCGAACGGTTCACGTGCTGCGGGTGATAGTGTTGTCTGTATTTCCATGGTGCGCTTTCGCTCTGCTGTACAGTGCGGCGCTGATTCTTGGAATTGCGCTGGAGGCGACGCTGGGCACGGGGCTGTATTACGTCGCGATGGGAAGGGTCCTGCATGAAATGTGGCTGGCACCGTTATGGATGATCCTGGCGGTGGGGCTGGGTTATCAATATTACATCCGGATGGCTCATGCGTGGTGGGTGGCCATCGTGGCGCAGACGATTGCGGTGATGCTGGTCATCGCGATTTGGCCGAACTTGTATACTTATTGGTTTCCAGGTTGGTGATCGGCGATAGTCCGGGGAGCAAATGGTATTCGGCGTTCAGCCGTCCCTACGGGACTTGCGTTGCGCAAGCGCCCGTGCACCCCGCGTTGAAACGCGGGGCTATTTTCATGCCTGCCTACGGCAGGCGATGGGATGCGCCAGATGAAGAGTGGAACGACGGCAATGGCTGTTTTCATATGCCTGCCCACGGCAGGCGATGGGATGCGCCGGATGAAGAGCGGCACGACGGCCACGGCTGTTTTCATATGCCTGCCTACGGCAGGCGATGGCCCAATGGGCGGCGTGTGTCGTGTATTGGCCGACACGGATCACGGGTCTAGCCGGGAAGGTACGGTGGACGGGCGTCGAATGGTCTGGTCAGGTGCGAGCACTTGCGCGACGAAATCGAAACGAGGAGAGGGTGTGCCCGCTTCCTGACCCTTGACCCTGCGGATAAAGGGCAGGCGGGCGCGTTTCGGGTGGGTCCATGAAGTTCGGCATGGCGGGCCGAGAATCGACCGGGTCAGGCGGGTTCGAGCGCCTTCCCTGGCGCATGATGGCGCGCGGCGCATCGTTGACAAGAGGCACTCAACAATTCACCGGGCCGGGCTTACAATTCGGCGGTGAAGCCGCCGCTGCCGGAAGATGAACCGAAGTCGATTCTCGTGGTGCTGCCCACGTGGGTGGGCGACTTCGTGATGGCCACGCCGGTGCTGCGCGCGATTCGCGGTCGTTTTGCGGGGGCACGGATCACCTTTCTAATGGAGCCGAACCTGCGGGAGTTGGTCCGTGGGGGCGACTGGATGGACGAATGCCTCGAATGGCCGCCCGCGGCGAAGCGCCGGCCGTGGGATGTGGCGTATCGGCGGCTGGCGCGGGAGCTGCGCGCCCGGCGGTTCGACTGGGCGGTGCTGCTGCCCAACTCGGCGCGGTCGGCGGTGATGGCCTTTATGGCGCGGGCGAAGCGGCGGATCGGCTACCAGCGGGACGGACGTGGTTTTCTGCTGACGGACCGGATTCCGCTGCGAAACCTGCGGCGGACAGGTTTGGTTTCGAGCAAAACGAATCTCGAACCTCGGCGCGGGCTGGATCCCGCGGCTCGCGCTGCGTACCACGTGGAGGCGGGCATTCCGGATCGTTCGGGGGGGCGCTACGAACCCATGCCGCTGGTGGAGTACTACGCGGATCTCGCGGAGCACATCGGGTGCGAAAGACCTGGCGATGAGCTGGAGTTGTTCACGACGCCGGATTGCGATCGATCGGTGGCGGAGCGGATCGGTCAAACGTGTACCGGGCCGCTGGTGGTGATCAGTCCGGGGGCGAAGTTCGGCGCGGCAAAGTGCTGGCCGGCGGATCGGTTTGCGGAGGCGGCCGACCTGTTGGTCAAGGAGTTTGGGGCGGAAGTTGTGGTCACCTGCGGGCCGGGGGAGGAGTCGATTGCGCGGGCGATCGGCTCGGCGATGCGCGCGCGGGCGAAGTTGCTGGACGATCCGCCGCTGACGCTGGGGGAGTTGAAATCGCTGGTGCGGCGATGCGATTTGCTGTTGTGCAATGATGCCGGTCCGCGGCACATCGGCAAGGCGTTCGGCGTGGGGGTGGTGACGGTGTTCGGGCCGACGCATCCGTTGTGGACGGCGACGCGGTATGGTCATGAGCGGATCGTGCGGATCGACGTGGAGTGCGGCCCGTGCCAGCAGCGTGTCTGTCCGCTGGGACACTTGCAGTGCATGACCGGTGTCACCGTGGAGATGGTGATTGGCGCGGCGCGGGAACTGCTGGGGGCGCGGAGCGCGGCGCGATGAGAGCGCGTGGAACAAGAGTACAGGCGCGGGACGCGATTGCGGTCAACGATTTGTGGGTGGCGCCGGAATACGAAGGGCTGCTGCGGGCCAACGGACTGGACAGGCTGGATGCGTTGTTTGCGCAGGCGAACGATGCGCGTTTGAACAAGCCGGGGCTGGCGGGGTGGCGCGAGCGACTGTGCATTTCGCTCGATGACCACGGCACGATGCGCACTTTCTTTCTGAAACGCTATACCGAGCCGCCGGCTGCGGCGCGGCGCGACGCCCGTAACTCCCGCTCCGGCGCCCGCAGTGTGGCGGGGGTGGAGTGGGAATGGTCGCGCCAGTTGACGCGGGCGGGGATTACCTGCGCGCAGGCGGTGGCGTTCGGGGAGTCGCTTCGCGGTCGGCGGGAACTGCGCAGCGCGGTGCTGCTGGCGGGGGCGGGGGGACGTTCGCTTGAGGCGTGGGCGAAAGAAGCGGCGGGGCGGGAGCGCGGGTTTATCGAGCGGGTGGCGCCGTTGACCGCGCGAATGGTGGGAGCGCTGCATCGCGCGGGGTATGTACATCGGGATTTGTATCTGTCACATTTGTTTTACGATGGGGATGCGCCGGGAAGGGAAGCGGTTCGGCTGATCGACCTGCAACGGGTGATGCGGCCGGACTGGTTCGTTTGGCGGTGGAGGGTGAAGGATCTCGCGGCGCTGAATTACTCGACGCCGGGATACGTTTCGCGGGCCGATCGGCTGGGCTGGTTAATGCTCTATCTGGCGGAATCCGGTCTGGGGTGGGATTGGCGGCGTCTGGCGTACCTGGTGGCGGGGAAGACCGAGGCGATCGCGCGGCACGATCAGCGAAGGCGGGTGGCGTGTGGCGATTGAACGGAGTAATGGTACGGCGGCCCTTTGACTCCGGGTGTAGAGGGCCGGCGTGACCACAAGGACGCGGAGGGGTGGGCCAGACGGGAGCGACGAGTCGGATGAAGCTGATAGCGCGGCAGAAGATCTGGTTGACGCTGATGGTGGTCCTGAACCTGGCGGCGTGGATCATCCCCAGCGACGTGGTGGAGCTGATTGCGCGCGACCGGCACACCTTGCTGGGGCGTTATTCGCGCGAGCATTTCTATGCGAACCTGGGGATCGCGGTGTTCACGATCATCAGTTTCTACGTGGACTGGTCGACGGGTGCGGTGTATCGGCGGCGGTGGTTTCAGGTGCTGGCGGGTCTGGCGGTGTTTTTTCCGGGGGCGGCGCTGGTTGATTATCTGCTGCGTTCGCCGCAGACGGAGCATTACGTGAAGGCTGAGTTTGCGTACCACCGGCCGCCAAACGAGCGATTCGGGCCGATTGTCTTTGTGGACAAGCCGCAGGCGGCGCGAACATTCCCCCATGCACCGGCGGGGTTTGGCGAGGTTTCGTGCGTGTTGACCACCGACCGGCGGGGGTATCGCAACCGGGAGGATCGCGAACAGTGCGACGTGGTGGCGCTGGGTGATTCGTTCGTGGAGGGGTCGAGCGTGTCGGATGAGCATGTCTGGCCGGCACGGCTGGAAGCGTTGAGAGAGGGGAGCGTGTGCAACCTGGGGATGTCGGGGTATGACCCGCTGCATTACCTGGAGTCGCTGAAGGCGGTGGGGTTGGGCCTGAAACCGAGCATGGTGCTGTGCATGATTTACGAGGGGAATGACTTTCGCTCGGCCAAGACGGACGAGAAGCGCAAGCGTCCGAGTTTTTCCAAGAGGATGGAGGAGTACCTGGGCCGTTCGCCGGTGCTTAACGGGCTGGACAACTTCCTGATCGGGACGTTCGGGCGCGTGGGAGCGCAAGCGGAGGTGCGCGGGGTGGAGGTTCTGGATTGGCTGCCGCTCTCGATTCCGGCGGGGTCGGCGGCGCGGTCTTATTCGTTTGAGCCGAAGCAATTGCGCGATTTGTACGAGGGGCGGGAAGAGTTCGCCCTGAACAAGCACTGGCTGAACCCGCGAGGACAGATTCAGGCGATGAAGGAGGCGTGCCGTGCGGCGGGCGCGGAACTGGTGGTGCTGTTTGCTCCGACCAAGGCGCACGTCGCCTTGCCGCTGGTGGCGGACGGGCTGCCCGGTGAGAAGGTGCGGGCGTTTATGCGAATCAGCTACAAGAAGGAACTTCCTGAGGGAGAGGAACTACTCGCCCAGTTGGTGGAGCGGGCGGAAGCGCGGGAGCAAGTCGTGGGCGAGTACTGTTCGCGGGAGTCCATTCACTTCTTGAGCCTGACGCCGGCGTTGCGCGATGCGATCGCGGCAGGACGCCAAGCCTACTATACGTATGACCAGCATTGGTCGCCGGAAGGACATGCCGTGGTCGCAGAGGCGGTGAACGAGTTTCTGCGGCAGATCGGCGAGCCGGTCACGGCCAGCGCGGGTGTGCCTTGAGCGTGCGCTGCGGCGATGCGCGGTCCGAAGCCGCACGACTTGCCTGGGGATGAACTTTCTGGGGAAGTCCTTCCTGAGGATGAACCTACGGCATGGAGCGGCCGTCGAAGGGCTGGGGTGGGGCGTCGACGATGCGCACCGACCGCATGTACAAGGTGCGGAGGGGGCGGCCGAGGTCGTCAACGGGGGTGGCCATCAACCGATCGAGCACGGCAAAGGAATCATCGCCGACGAGTTCGGCGAAAACGGTGTATTTGCCATCCCAGTCTTTCTGTCGGGTATTGCAGATAAAGAACTGGCAGCTTGCGGAATCGGGGTCGTCGTCGAGCAGGGCCATGGAGACAGTGCCTTTGTCGTGACGGCGGCTGTTGGGTTCGGCGGGGATGCGTTTGCCGTCGAGGCGGATGCCGGTGCCGTCGCCGCGGGGGCAGCCGCCCTGGAGGAGGTATCCGGGCTCAAGGCGGTGGAACGCCTTGTTGTCGTAGAATCCGGACTTGGCGAGATCGATGAAGTTGGCAACGGCCTGGGGGGCGTCGTCGTAGAAGAAGCGCAGGGTGAGTCGACCCTCGTCGGTGACGATTTCGGCCTGCTTAAGAGGGGCGATGTTGATGAGGGCGTTTTCCCAACTGGCGGCGCCGGCGTAGGGGCGCCAGGTGAGGCGATATTGACCGGCGCCACGGAGGGAGGGGTAGAACTCGCGTAGATCGATCATGGCGCCGACAACGCTGTGCGCGCCGACGATGACGATGGGCGCTTCTTTGGGTGGGCGATAGGAAACCGGTTGGTCGAACCGGCGGCCGGATTCGGTGCTCAGCAGCACAGCGGGTGCCGACCCGCCGCTGAAGATGTGGGAAAGGGGCAGCCCCATCTCGGGCAGCGGGATGTCCGGTTCGGTGCCGGGAACGGTGAGCGTAATGGGCTCATCGGAAACGTTTTCGATCAGGAACTGCGCCCAAACGGGTTGTCCGATGGGGGTCGGATTGGACTTGATTCGCACGGAGGCCCGCAGTCCGGGGATCGCGGACACGGATTGAGCTTCTTGGCCGTGCGCAGGGCGAACCAGCGGGGATAAGAGAAGGGCAAGAACAACTGAGGCCCGATAAACGCGCATTGTTCCTCGTTCGAACAGACGCCACTCGCTCCCGCGCCAACGCGGCCTTACCTGCTGCACCGCGCGAGTCGGACGTCGTCCGGGCGGATTGGCATTGTCGCGTAATCCGCCCGCATGTCCAGTCGCGGCGCGCGGTCCGGCCTTTATGAAAAGTCGGCCTCCTGGAGTTGTACCCACGAGCGGCGTACCAGTTGCCCGGCGCCCGGGAAAGTCCCAAGTGATTTTCTCAAGGGCGGCGGTTTGGTCTCTCGGGATTGCGGTTGTGTTCGTCGGCCGTCGCCCTATGATCGTGGCCCGTTTGCCACGGTGCCGGTGCCGTTGGCCGAATCCGGGCCGGTGCCTGGGCCCATCGAGTCGACAGTGCCTTAACCATGTTCCATTACCGTCATGTCCGTTTGGAGGCTCTCGGTTACGTACTGCCCGAAGGGCGGGTTACTTCGGAAGCGATCGAGCAGGAGCTGGCGCCGGTTTACGAGCGTTTCGGGCTGCACGCGGGGCGATTGGAGCTGATGACCGGGATCCGGGAACGGCGGCTGTGGGAGGAGGGGACTCTGCCCAGCGATGCGAGCACGCGCGCGGGGCGGGAGGCGATGGCGAACGCCGGGGTTGAACCGGAACAGATCGAGTGCCTTTTTCATACGGCGGTATCGCGAGATTTTCTGGAGCCGGCGACGGCGTCCGTGGTGCACCACAATCTGGGCCTGCCGAAGCGTTCCGTGATGCACGATATATCCAACGCCTGTCTGGGCTTTTTGAACGGGATGATCTCCCTGGGGAACATGATCGAACTTGGTCAGGTGAAGCGCGGACTGATCGTGGCGGGGGAGAGCAGCCGGCAGCTCGTCCGCACGACCATCGATCAACTGCTAAAGGCGCCGCGGCTGACGCGGGCGGAGTTCAAGACGGCGTTTGCCTCGTTGACTATTGGATCGGGGGCGGTGGGGCTGGTGATGGCGCATGAATCCGTGGCCACGACGGATCATCGGCTGGTTGGGGGGGTGGTTCGTTCGGCGACGGAACATCATCAACTGTGCCGGGGCAGCGCGGATACCGGCTTTGGGGCGAATGCGTCCATGAGCATGAGTACCGATTCGGAGCTTCTGCTGGAGGGGGGCTGCGCGCTGGCGGCGGAGACGTGGACGGCGTTCCGCGCGCAACTGGGCTGGCGAGCGGACGACATTGCGCGGACGTATTGTCATCAGGTGGGGGTGGCGCATCGCGATCGGTTTTATGAAGCGATCGGGCTCGATGCGGCGCGTGATTTTTCGACCTTTGAGTTTCTGGGGAACGTGGGATCGGTGTCGCTGCCGTTGACCATGGCGCTGGGGTTGGAACGCGACCCGCCGGACGCGGGGGCGCGCATCGCGCTGCTGGGCATCGGCAGCGGATTGAGCTGTGTGATGCTCGGCGCGCAATGGTGACGTGGTGATGGTACTTCCATCCGACGTGCGCGCCCTTTATCCGTTTGTTTCGCACTATGGCGACGTCGGCGGGGGGCGCATGCACTACGTCGACGAGGGGCAGGGCCCGGTGGTGGTTCTGCTGCATGGAAACCCGACGTGGTCATTCCACTTTCGTGCGCTCATTCTGGCGCTGCGTGAGCGGTTTCGCGTGATTGCGCCGGACCATATCGGCTGCGGGCTTTCGGACAAGCCGGGCCGGTACGCCTATACGTTGGGGACGCACATCGCCAACGTGGAAAGCCTGCTGGAACAACTGGGCGTCGGCGAGGTGACGCTGGGCGTGCACGACTGGGGCGGAGCCATCGGGTTCGGATGGGCCGTGCGGCACCCGGAGCGAGTGCGGCGCTTCATCATCTTCAACACGGCGGCGTTCTTCGGCCCGTGCCCCTGGCGGCTGCGGATGTGCGGTTTTCCGGTCGTGAGCGATGTCCTGATTCGCGGGCTGAACGGTTTTGTGCGGGGGGCCCTGCTGATGGCCAGTGCGCGGCGTGAGCGGCTCACGCCGGCCGTGCGGCGGGGGTATCTGTTTCCTTACCGACGGATCCGGGATCGAATCGCCGTGCAGCGGTTTGTCGAGGACATTCCGCTGCACCCGTGGATGGGGAGCTATCAGCAGATCAAGCGCATGGAGGCGGGACTGGGTGCTTTTCGCGACCGCCCGGCCGTCATTTTCTGGGGCGGACGGGATTTCTGCTTCCACGACCATTTTCTGGATCGTTGGCGGCAGGTGTTTCCGCGGGCCGCGGTCCATCGCTATGACGACGCGGGGCACTACGTAGTGGAGGACGCGTGCGAACGCATCGTTCCGGCCCTGCGCACGTTTCTGCTGACCTCGGGCGCCGCGGCGGATTCCAGCGCCCGGGCGGCGGGTGCGTCGGAGGGCGGTGAAATGTTGACGGGGAATGCGGGCGGCAACTATCCTGCCCGGGGGAATTGACAGGACGAACACGTTCAACTCTGCGAGGAACGCCATGCAAGAACTGTTACGCCGACTGGGAGTGGAAGAGACGAACCCCGGCGGCTTCTGCGGCGACTGGCTGGGAAGCGGCGAAAGGCTGGTCTCCACGTCGCCCATCGACGGCAAGCCGATCGCGTCGGTGCGGCAGCTTAGCGAGGCTGAGTATGACCGGGTGGCCGAGCGCGCCCATCAGGCGTTCCTCCAATGGCGGAGCGTGCCGGCGCCGGTGCGCGGCGAAACCATTCGCCGCCTGGGCAACGCCCTGCGCGAGGTGAAGGCGGACCTGGGCGCGCTGGTCACGTTGGAGATGGGCAAGATCCGTGCCGAAGGCGAAGGCGAAGTGCAGGAGATGATCGACATCTGCGACTTCGCAGTCGGACTCTCGCGGCAGCTTTACGGATTGACCATGCACTCCGAGCGGCCGGGGCACCGTATGTACGAGCAGTGGCATCCGCTGGGGGTGGTAGGGGTGATTTCGGCGTTTAATTTCCCCGTGGCGGTGTGGTCGTGGAACACGGCCCTGGCCGCGGTGTGCGGTGACGCGGTGATCTGGAAGCCGTCGTCGCAAACGCCTTTGTGCGCGGTGGCGTGCACGCGGATTGCGGAGCGGGTGTGCCGGGAAACGGGGGTAGATCCGGCGATCTTCAGCCTGGTGATCGGTCCGGGCCGGACCATCGGGGATCGGCTGATCCATGACCGGCGGATTCCGTTGGTGTCGGCCACCGGAAGCTGTTCGATGGGTTATCGCGTCGGCGAGGTGGTGGGCAAACGGTTGGGGCGGACGATCCTGGAACTGGGCGGCAACAATGCCATCATTGTAACACCGGAGGCGGATTTGAACCTGGCGATGCGGGCGATCGTGTTCGGCGCGGTGGGCACGGCCGGGCAGCGGTGCACGTCGACGCGGCGGATCATCGTGCATGAGTCGATCCGCGGCGAACTGGTGGAGCGGCTGATCGCGGCGTACAAGCAGGTGCGCATCGGCAACCCCATGGAAGCGGGGACGCTGATGGGACCGCTGATCGACAAGCGGGCGGTGGAGGACATGATGAAGGCGATCGCCCGGCTGAAGCAGGAGGGCGGCGAGGTGCTCTACGGCGGGCAGAAGCTGGAGGGCTCGCAGTACCCCGGCGGCTGCTACGTGACGCCGTGCATTGCCGCGGCGAGGAATGAGTTTGCCATTGTGCAGGAGGAGACCTTCGCGCCGATTCTGTACCTTATTGCCTACAAGTCGCTGGACGAGGCCATGGCGCTGCACAACGGCGTGCCGCAGGGCCTGAGTTCGGCCATTTTTACGCGGAACCTGCTGGAGGCGGAGCGGTTCCTATCGGCCGCGGGGAGCGATTGCGGCATCGCCAATGTGAACATCGGCACCAGCGGGGCGGAGATCGGCGGGGCCTTCGGCGGGGAAAAGGAGACCGGCGGTGGGCGCGAGAGCGGGTCGGATTCGTGGAAGGCATACATGCGGCGGCAGACGAACACGATCAACTACTCGCCGGACTTGCCGCTGGCGCAGGGGATCAAGTTTGGGGATTGACGCATCGAAGCTGTTCGTTTCTCATGAAGTTCGTCCGCAATGGCCCGAAGTGCTATCTAAACTGAATTGCCGGACATGACCAAAATCGGCTTTCTCGTCGTGATTATTGCCGGGGCCTGCGTGGCGACGGCCCGGCAGGAGGCCCGGCCGCGGCCGGGTGCGAATCCACTGCAGCCGGTTGTTGTGGCGGGCAATGAGGAACCGGGCGAACGCATCGAGCTCTCAGGCCTCGTATTGGGTTATGACGGACGGCCGCTCGCGGATGCGGCGGTCATTGCCTACCACGCCGACGCTGGGGGCCTCTACAATCCCGCGAACTCGCCGACGCGCGTCCCCCGTCTCCGTCGTGTTGCCATCACCAACGAACAAGGGCGCTTCATTTTCCAAAGCATTAAGCCGGGGCCGTATCCGCAAGGCACCGAGCCGGCGCATATTCACCTGATTATTACTGCACCAGCACACCACCCTCGGTTTGTGGACGTCTGGTTCGAGGGCGATCCGCTGATCACCGAAGCGCGCAGGCGACATACCCCACCGGCGGGCTCAGAGACGATTATCGTGCGACCCGCACGCGGCCAAGACGGCGTGCTAAGTTTCGCGGTTGAGGTCCGGCTGGTCGGAAACTGATGTCAAGCTGTCGAAAGCTGACGCAACCACGAGACCTTGCTTCCTATTGGTGGCCGGCAGCGATTGTGGCATCGCCAACGTGAACATCGGCACCAGCGGGGCGGAGATCGGCGGGGCGTTGGGCGGGGAAAAGGAGACCGGCGGCGGGCGCGAAAGCGGGTCGGATTCGTGGAAGGGGTACATGCGGCGGCGGACGAACACGATCAACTATTCGCCCGATTTGCCGCTGGCGCAGGGGATCAAGTTCGGGTGCTGAACGCACACGGCGGCGCTCCGGCCTGCCGAGCGATTGGCTTGCATCCGGGGTATGGCGTTCCACTCCTGTCATGCGTATGGTCCTTTGGTTTGCGGATTTTTGGGCCGCAAACGGCTCGAACGACTGATCGTGTTCGACCGCTAGTGACGAATTAGTCGTCCCTGAATAAGTCGCGATCAGGCGCAGAGTCTACGGCGAAGCGCCGA
>CAZMVD010000008.1:0-67198 GCA_964569425.1 uncultured Phycisphaeraceae bacterium | reverse complement strand
TCGTTCGTTTGCTGCATCTAGTCATTCAGACATAGGAGAATTCTCATGAGCTTGGCTCAAGGTTCGCGACCTACCCTAATTCCCGGGGCCGCCGTCATCGCGCTGGCCATCATTGTTTCAGTCTTAATGCTACGCAACAGAGATGTTACCCTGACCGACGACGACGCCCGGGAAAGTCCGCAGGCCAAGCTCGCCATCGACTTCCTCGGCGCCCTTCGTTCGATGGATGCGGACACCATCGCCAAGCTGGCGACGGCAGAACAAATCACGAGGATTCAGCAGGAAGTGCAGCAGCCAACCACGGAATTCCAGGAAATGCGCACCATGATGCTCGACGACCTTCCGGATGACCCGGTCGCGCTAAAGCGCCTTGTCACGTCCATGCAAAGGCATGGTGACCGTGCGGTCGTGTACTTCGAAACCAAGGCCAATACCTGGTTTCTGCAATTCGCTTTCGTGGACGGCGCCTGGAAGGTCGCAGGCTTTTAACGCAGCCCATCGAGCGGACAGCGCCGGCATCGCAGCATCACAACGCCAATACCGTCGCAGTCCGCGCTCCGACCCTCGGAATGCACAGGTAATAATCTGACTCGAAGTGAATCGGCCTATTCGCCGAATTGGGATTGCGGTCCGGCGCCAGCGATTGATCCTGTTGCAAGGTCTAGAACGAGTCCTCCGACCTTATTCGCACGCTCCGCCGGAGCCACGCAAGCGCATCCGCTGCTTGCTGGTCAACGGCCGGTCGAGGGCGGCGGCGATGACTTCTGCTGCGTCGATGACTTTGGCTTGATCGACCCCGTGGGCAATGCCCATACGGTCGAGCAGATACACCAGGTCCTCGGTGGCGAGGTTTCCCGCCGCGCCGGGCGCGAAGGGGCAACCGCCCAGCCCGCCGGCCGCCGCGTCGTACGTGGTCACGCCCAACTCCAGCCCGGCGCACACGTTGGCCAGCGCCGTGCCAAAGGTATCGTGAAAGTGCAGCGCAATTTGCTCACTCGGCACGCTTTGCAACAGGTACCCCACCGTTTCGTACACGTCGCGCGGGGCGGCGGCGCCGATGGTGTCGCTGATCGCCACCTCATCCACCCCCAGCGCTAATAGCGACTCGCACAGCTCGCGCACTTTTTCTTTGGCCACTTCACCCTCGAACGGACACACGAAACAAGTGGATACATAGCCGCGCACGCTCACCCCCGCGGACAACGCGGTGCGAATCATGCCGCCAAACAACGCCAATGATTCGGCGATGCTCATGCGGATGTTCTTCTGCACGAAGGACTCCGACGCAGCCGTGAACACCGCCACGCGCCGTACCCCCGCGGCCAGCGCCCGCTCCAGCCCGCGTTCGTTGGGCACAAGGGCGGCGTATTCGACGCCCTCGGCCTCGGGCAGCGCGGCCACCACTTCGGCGGCATCGGCCAGTTGCGGCACGGCCTGCGGATGAACGAACGAAGTCGCCTCGACGTGCTTCAGGCCCGCCTCGACCAGCTTGCGGATAAACGCGACCTTGCGTTCGGTGGACACGGGCGTGTGCTCATTCTGCAACCCGTCGCGCGGGCCCACTTCCACGATCTTGACGCGCTCAGGCCAGATCGGCATCGGCTTTCACCGGCTCCACTTCGATCAGCACGGCACCCATATCCACGAGTTGGCCGACCTGGCAGCGGACGGCCTTCACCCGGCCAGGGTGCGGCGCGGTGAGTGTCATTTCCATCTTCATGGATTCCATCACCACCAGCGGCTGGTGGGCCGCGAACCCATCACCCGACTTCACGTCGATGCGCAGCACGGTACCGGGCATGGCCGCGATCACGTCGGCCAGCGCCTCGCGCCCCGCGCCGCCCCGCACCCGCCGCGCGCTGCGGTCGATAACCTCCAGCGCAATACGGCGGCCCGCCATCCACACCTCCACCACGCCCTTCCGCACCAGCGCGTGAAACGCCAGCACCCGCCCGCCGACGCGCACGAAGCCCTGCTGCGGCCCGGTCCACTCCACCGCCACGCTCGAACGATGTTCGCCGATCCGCGCGTGAAACGCGCCGTCGCTGTCGCCGCGCTCCAGCGCCACCTCGACCGGCGCGGCGCGACCGGGAAACTGGAAATGGACGCGCTGCATCAGATGGTCCTCCAGGCGCGCGCCTCGTGCCATGGGTTGGCATCCGACGCGCGGGCTCCCTCAGCCCGACCATCCTGACTCGCCCGTGCGACCTCACCGAAACGCATCGCCAGCGCGCCGGCAATGAGCGCTTCGTCCGGGCCATCGGCGGCGCTTGTCGGCACGTCATGCTCGTCCAAGAACTGCGTGTGCAAACGCCCGGCGCGCAACTCCGGATGGTCGATCAGCGACTGCAGAAACTCGATGTTGGTCGTCACGCCCAGTACCACGTAACGTCGCAATGCCCACGCCATGCGGCGAATGGCCGCGTCGCGCGTGCGCTCCCACACAATCAGCTTCGCCAGTTGCGGATCGTAGAAAACGCTCACCGCCGCCCCTTCGTACACGCCGCTGTCCACTCGAATGCCCGGACCGGCCGGCGGACGATAACGCTCGAGGGTTCCCGTCGCCGGCAGAAAGCCGCGGGCGGCGTCCTCGGCGTAGATGCGGCATTCGAGCGCGTGCCCTTCCTGGCGGAGATCCTGCTGCGTGAACGGCAGCGGCTCGCCGGCCGCCACCAGCACCTGTGCCCGCACCAGATCATGCCCGGTAACCATCTCCGTCACCGGGTGCTCGACCTGGAGCCGCGTGTTGACTTCCAGAAAATAAAAGTGCCCCGCATCGTCGACCATGAACTCGACGGTCCCCGCGTTGGTGTAGCCGATCGCCTTCGCGGCTTTCACCGCCGCCGCCCCCATTTCCGCGCGCAGCGCCGCGGTCAACGCGGGCGAGGGCGTTTCCTCGATGATCTTCTGGTGCCGCCGCTGGATGGAACACTCACGTTCGAACAGGTGCACGACGTTGCCGTGCGCGTCGCCGAAAATCTGGATTTCCACGTGCCGCGGGCGGCGGATGAACTTCTCCAGAAAAACACGTCCATCGCCGAAGGCGGCCTTTGCTTCGCGCTGCGCCGCCTCGACCGCGCCGCGCAGCTCCGCGGCACTTTCCACCACGCGCATGCCCTTGCCGCCGCCCCCCGCCGCCGCCTTGATGAGCACCGGAAAGCCGATGCGCACCGCCTCACGCGCGATGGCATCCGCGCTCTCGTGTCCGTCGCCCGACCAGCCGGGAACCACCGGCACCCCCGCGGCCACAAACGCCTGTTTGGCCGTGATCTTGTCGCCCATGGCGCGGATCACGTCCGGCGCAGGGCCGATAAAGGTGATGCCCGCATCGCGGCACGCCTGGGCGAAGCCGGCGTTTTCCGATAGAAACCCGTAGCCGGGGTGGATCGCGTCGCAACCATGCCGCTGCGCGATCTCGATGATCTTATCGCCGCGCAAATAGGTCTCCGCGGAGGTCTGCCCCTCCAGCGGATAGGCCTCGTCGGCCGCCTGCACGTGCAGCGCCCGGCGATCCGGCTCCGAATACACCGCCGCCGCCGTCACGCCCATCTGCTGAAGCGTGCCCGCGATCCGCACGGCAATCTCGCCGCGGTTGGCGATTAGGATTTTTCTGATCATGGTCGGCACCGGCATCAGGGAAAAAGCGAAGGCAGAATAGCGAATGGCGAATGAGTTGTCGAAAACGTTCGGCAAGGGCCAACGTGGGACGCAGCGCCATTTTCTCTGTCCTGGCAATTACGTCGGTGGATGCGACTTTCGAAGTTTCGGATTTCCGCGTTTCGGCGTTTCGGCTTTCGGCGTTTCGGCGTTTCGGCGTTTCTTCAGGTCTTGTGCCACCCGGACGTGCGCTTTTCGAGAAACGCCTTCAGCCCTTCCTGCCCCTCTGGAGAGACGCGCACGCGCGCGATCCGCTCCGCCGTCTTCGCCTGCACCTCGTCCCAGTTCACACCCCCCACTTCCGTGAGTATCCGCTTCGCCTCGGCCAGCGCCGCCGGGCCGTTGGCCTTGAGCGTGTCGCAGGTCTGGGCGATCCATCCATCCATCGCCTCGGCCGTCGGGAACACCTCGTGGACCAGGCCGATGCGCTGCGCCTCGGCCGCGCTGAAGCGCTCCGCCGTCAAGGCATACCGCCGCGCCTGTCCGGGGCCGATCTTCTCCAGCACAAAGGGCGAAATCACCGCGGGGATGATCCCCAGCTTGACCTCGCTGAGGGAAAACACTGCCGACTCCACCGCCGCGGCCATGTCGCACGCCGCCACCAGCCCCACCCCCCCGCCGATCGCCGCCCCGTGCACCCGCGCGATCACCGGCTTGGGGCATTCGCGAATGGTGCGCAGCATCCGCGCCATGGCCATGGCGTCCGCCACGTTCTCGTCGAAGGAGTAGCCCACCATTCGCTTCATCCAGTTCACGTCCGCCCCGGCGCAGAAGCTCTTTCCCTCCCCCGCCAGCACCACCACGCGGACGTCGTCGCGCCGACCGACTTCTGCGAACGCCTCGGTCAGCTCCGCAATCACCACCTCGTTGAAGGCGTTGTGCAGCTCAGCGCGGGCCAGGGTCACCATGTCTATGCCCTGCTCTACTGATTGACGAACAAACGATGACATAGCACCTCCCGGCCCTACGGCTCCCTGCCACGGCCACACCGCCCGTCAGCGGCACAAGACCTTACCAGTTTCTCGCGCCGGCCGCGATAACGACACGGTGCCCATGAGGCTTGTTCCGACGGTGTGGGGTCCCCTCGCGCCCATCCCGCGCCCCACAAGATTCAATTGTGTCCGCCGCCGCCAAAGCGTATACTCGCAAACCGTTCGGCGGGAACGGATTCCCGCGGGGGGCCAGACGACAGGAGCCAACCGGTGAACAAGCCCTTTGCGCAGCGCGTGCAGTCGATCCGACAGTCGGACATCCGCCGTTTTTCGGCCATTTGTGCCGCCATGAAAGGCGTTAACCTTTCGCAGGGCGTGTGCGACCAGCCCGCCCCGCCCGAGGTCAAACAGGCGGCCAAACGGGCCATCGACGCCGACCATGCCAGCTACACCAACCTGCGCGGCATCATCGAGCTGCGCAAAGTCATCGCGCGCAAAATGCACGCCTTCAATGGCATCACGTGCGATCCGGAAACCGAGGTGGCCGTCAACGTCGGCTCGGCCGGCTCCTTCGCCTGCGCCGTGCTCGCCACGCTCAACGCCGGCGACGAAGCCGTTGTCTTCTCGCCCTTTTACTCCTACCACGTGAACCTGCTCAAGCTTTTCGGGGTCACGGTGAAATTTGTCGATCTCGTACCGCCCGAGTGGCACTACGATCCCGCAGAGCTAGCCGCGGCCTTCACCGAGCGCACCCGCATGATCGTCATCACCACCCCCGCCAACCCCTCCGGCAAGGTGTTCACCGAGGCGGAGCTGCGGCAGATCGCAGCGCTGGCCAAACAGCACGACGTCTGGATCGCCACCGACGAAATCTACGAATACATCACCTACGGCGTGCCCCACGTCAGCATCGGCGGCTTTCCCGAGGCCAAAGCGCGTACCATCACCATGAGCGGCGCATCCAAGACCTACGCGGTCACCGGCTGGCGGGTGGGCTATTCGGTGGGCCCGGCCGCGCTCATCGACCGCATGGCGGTGGTCAACGATTTGCTGTACATCTGCGCTCCGGCGCCCTTGCAGCATGGCATCGTAGCCGGCATGGAACTGCCGGATTCTTATTATGATCAAATGCGCGCCGACTACCTGGCCAAGCGCGACCTGCTCGCCGACACTCTGCGCGACATCGGTTTTTCGCCATTCGTGCCCGACGGCAGCTACTACATGCTCGCGGCCTTCGAAAAGGGCCGCTGGCCCGGCGCCGTGGCCGCCACCGAGTCCATCCTCGAACAGGTGGGCGTGGCCACCGTGCCCGGGTCTGCCTTTTACCGGAACCCCGCCGACGGCGACGATCAATTGCGCTTCTGCTTCGCCAAGGAAATGCCGGTCCTGCAGGACGCCTGCGCCCGGCTGAAGAAACTGCGCGGGGCGCGGAAAGCGGTCGCGGCGGGGTGAACGACACGAGCCGCCCGCGTGCGGGCCGCGCAGAGGTATGCCGGGGTGCCGGCCACGCCGGTTCATACGCCGGCCGATGAACCATAAGGGCCGATTTCGAGTATAACAGCATCGGGCAGGGGCGCCGCGCCGCCGCCGAACTCGTCGGCTTAGGGTCTAGGGAATGAGCGGGGCACCGCCCTCGGGGAGATGGCATCGTATGAAAAACGGCTTGGTATCACGGTTCGCTTGGGCGATCGTCTTGGGAGTGGGCGCTGCCGCGGCGCCCGCGCTGGCGCTCAACGTGGGCGACAAGGCCCCCGCGCTCGCCATCGCCGAATGGGTTCAGGGCGAGCCGATCGATTTCGCCAAGGACATCGGCAAGAAGATCTACATGGTCGAATTCTGGGCCACCTGGTGCCCGCCGTGCAAAATCAGCGTGCCCGTCCTCAACAAGATTCAAAACCGCTTCAAGAACGAATTGGCAATCATCGGCGTCACCTCCGCCGATGACCGCGGCAATACCGTGTCCGCCGTGAAGCGCTTCGTGAAGGAGCACGGCGCCGGCATGATCTATCACGTGGCCATGGACCGCGACGAACGCACCACCACCGCGTACCTCGCCAGCACCGGCATTCCCGGCATCCCGTACGCCTACCTCGTGGGCAAAGACGGCAAGGTGGCTTGGCACGGCAGTCCACTCGACCCGGCGATGGAAGATATCGTCGCTCAGCTCGTCGCCGGCAAGTACGACGCGGAATCCGCCAAAAAGGCTGCGGAAACCGAACGCGAAGTGCAGCGCCGCTTCCAGGAGCTTTTCACCTACGTGCAGCGTGGCGAGTTTTCCAAGGTGTGGGACGGCCTGATCGGCATTCTCAAACTCGACCCCGGCAACATGGACGCCATGGACGTGCTCACCCAGATTTACGTCAACGAAACGCGCGACGCCGAACAGTTCCGCCGCTTCGTCAGCGAGCACATCGCCACGCAGAAGAACAGCGCCACGGTCATGCTGCGGCTGGCCACCGTGCTATGCAGCATCGAGGACCTGGGCGCCCGAGTGCCGGACTTGGCCATCGAAGCGGCCAAAGCCGGCTACGAGGCTTCGGACCGCAAAGACCCGATGATCACCGCGGCTTACGCGCAGGCGCTCTACCAGGTGGGGGCACTGGACCGGGCCATCGAATTGCAGAAGGAGGCCATCGCCGCCGCAGGCGAAGAAGCAGGTCGCCAGGCCGCCGACACGCTCGCTTTCTACACCAAGTGCAAAGAACTCCAGGCAGCCACCAGGTAATCGTCCCACCGACAACTTGTTCCAACGGGCCGCTAGTCATCCGCTCCGTTGGTCCGACCCGAATCGGCGTAAGTGTTCAGCGTCCCGTGCGCCGGCCCGTGATCACACCTCTTGGGCCCGATTGCGAATCGGGAAACGCCTGCACGATTCGGGAACCAATTCAAGCGATAACCGTCTAACCCACAGGGATCTCGGGGGCTGGTGCAGCGGCCCCTGAGGCTCAATCCCCGAAAGGACATGCTTTCTTGGGTGTAACGTCATGAAGAACCATCCACGCGCCTTCGGAACCGGCATGCTTGCAGAACGAAGTACCGCGCCGCCCGAGCGCCCAACGTCGAATCATGCCCGGCGCGGTCTGCCGCCTCAGCGCCTTCGGAGCCGTACCAGCCTACCGCCATTGCTCGCGCTGATCGGGGGAATCGGGATGGGTGGTTTGGGTTGCGGCACAAGGTTACCGCCGGAAGCGATTCCGGCGGCGATTGAACCCGCACCCGCCAGCAAGCCGGCGGGAACGCTGCTGCGCATCGTGTGCGATATGCCGGAGGAGTTGGAGAAACCGAAACGGAGCTACCGGGCGAACATCGGCTGGACGGCCGGCAACGTGACGCGGGGCGAGACGTTCACCATGCGGGTGGCGGAACCGACTTTTCGGTATCGGCTGCGGCAGATGATTCCGGCAGGCGCGAACGTGGTGGTACAATTCACGGTGGACGAAGACCCACCGTTCAAAACGAAGTTCACGCGTGGCGACTGGCGCTGCGCGGCAGGGGCCCCGGGGCACCATCCGCGGGATTCGGTGCGGATGGACCTGGCGCGGTTTCGGCAGCTGGATGAGAGCCGTTCCCGCATGGGCTGGCCGGATGACGGGGGGCATGATAGAGCGGACGCGGCCCAACACCGCTCTGGTTGGTTCACGCAATTCGTTTTTCCTTGGGAACAAACGGGATAGGAAGTCCCGAATCAGTGTTCCTCGACGCGAGCTGAGCCATGGCCTCCATTTGTTCCTGGTCCTGGGGCAACTCTGTTAGACAATGCAGGGCGCCGTATTTCGCATCATCAAGGTCCATCTTGAATCTCGGTAGAAGGGGAGGTGAAAGCCCGACCGCAAGATTGGAATAGGTCAGTTTGCAGATGCCGGGAAGGTCTCCCGAAGGAAGTACCTTGTCCAATTGGAAACTACGAATTCCTTCAGGTGACTGAAGGGACGGCGATTGATAAGTAAACGAAAGGCCGTCTTCCCCCTCTCGCGGCTTGAATGCTTCCCAACCGACGACGCCATTCTTGATATAGCGCTTTCCGGCCGTTCGCCGAAGAAAGCCGTCATTCGGCGCGAACGAGGTCATTTCGGCTGGAGCAGCCACTCGGCCCAGTTGCGAACGAGTCGAATGTCATTGAAATGGGTCGGATTCGAATCGGCCCGCCCATCGGAGTCCACGCTGACGATTGTGAGGCTGGAGCCGTCACGCGAGATGCGGAAGTTCACCCGACGATCCGTTACGACCGACTGGAACGTTACCGAAATCCCGCCTTCTTCTTCTACGAACGCCGCATACTTCATACCATGCTCCTGCGACACAGTCGGGGCAATAGCCTCAGTAAGTTCTCGGGCAACCTTCCTGGCCGACAGAGTTGGCAGAGTCGTTCCCTCTTGCATAGCATCATTGCAGTCGTCACTAATGTCCTGGTCAATCTTATCGCAAATGAGTTGACCGCGGTCGTCCAATCGACGGAACGCCTCTGGCATCGCCAACGTAGTGTTTACGACGTGCGAATAATAGGGAATACTCCCCACTGAGAAACGGGTCGTGGAAACATCGTGCTCGCCTGAATGTTCAACTAACCGATCAACTAACCGATTTCGCAGCGAATCTAATCGCCTCGGGGAGTAGGTGCCGTCTTTGCAAGCGGGGTACGGAATCGAAGCCACGTCTCCGATATCATCACCGTCAAGCAAACATGTCGCGTCATCAAGCTGAGGCATTACGTAGCCTCCATTCGTCCTTTGCCCTATCCGAAATCAACCGCCCAAAAAATTCCTGCAATTGCCCGTGTGCAGTTTCGAGGTCTGTTTTTGCGTCGGTCAAGGTGGTTACGCCCATGCCACCAACGGTTGTGAGGTTATAGCCTTCTTTTTGCTCATCGCCAAAGGCCAACCTTGCACGTTCGAGTCGGATGCGCAGGTCAACGGCGCCGGTAGTCTGCCAAGCGAGTTCGTACTTATGCAACAGGCGGCCGCCCCTCACCAGTTCCACATGTGCCTGTGGCGAGAAATACTCAAAGAGGAAGTTGGCGCCCTCTTCCACGGCCAGAAAGTTGACGTACGACATATTCACCGCAGCGCATTCCGGTTCGGCAACCTTTGTTGCCTTTAGTAGCGCGTGCGCGACCTGCCAATGGCATTCACTGATTGCGGCGTAACGTGGATACGGCGGGGCGCTTTGGTAAGGCTGGCGAATCCACCTGGTCACGACCAAGTGCTGTTGGAGCGTAACTCGAAGCCCCTGCTCATGACCTGACAGGACGGCCCCGGGAATCGGTCCGACATCGGACGGAAGCGCCAAGTTCATTCCCGGCGCCGCTTCGAACTGGGAAGTCACTTCAAGATTGCGAAACTCTGATGCCAGGTTAGAATGCAGTTCATTAAGGACCGAAAAGCGCAGCGGAAGCGGCGAACGAAAGCTCGTTCGCAGCGCGGCCTCGACAAGCGGAAGGTTTTCAAACTCGAGGGACGCGGTCAAGGGGTTCGACTCCTGCCTTTAGCCCAGCCTCTTGTATGCCAGAGTGATTATAGCGTAAACACCAGTCCTGCAACCCCGCCTACAGTCCATCGGCGCGCCGCCATAGCGCGACGGCGCCAAGTCCTGTCAGCGACAACGACGTTACGAGACGGTACGGAATCCCCAGCATCGATTCGCTCGCCTTCACGTGGGCCGGCCGACTTTGACTCCAGCGGGGCGGGGGGGGTTGGCCGATATGAACAAAACGCGGTTCTCAGTAGCGCCGCGGGCGGTGCGCGCCGAAATGGCAAGCCCGGTCGCGCACAGGGGCTCGCATTGCCCAGAACGCCCCGGCACAAACATGCGCCGCAGGCACGGCCAACAAACGGTCTCGAGGGGAGGACGGCCAGAGCATGACAGCAGCGTCGCCGACGGCCAAGCCGCGCTCCATTGCCCCGGCGTTTTGCGCGCTGATGGGCACCCTGTTTCTCTGGGCGGCGACGCTCACCTTCGACCCCGGCGACTGGCCAAGCCCCAATCAGTTCCCCCACCACGACCCGGCGCGCAACGCCTGCGGAGCGGCGGGTGCCTGGTGCGCCTATCACCTGATCTACATGCTCGGCGACGGCGTCTATCCGCTGCTGCTGTTTGCCTCGTTGGCAGCGCTGATGAAGCTGCGGCACGGGTCCGTCGGAAACGCCTGGGAGCGCGCCTTCGGCTTGACGCTGGTGGTGGCGAGCATCGCCGCCGCCTCGCACCTGGTAACACTCGGGTCGGTCAATGCCATGCCCACCGGGCACGGCGGGTTGATCGGCTTTGCGCTGGGGCGGTTCCTGGCCGAGCAGCTCGATCGACTGGGCACCATCATCGTGCTCGCTTCCAGCCTGCTGGTCGGGTTGCTGTTCACCACTGAAGGGTGGGTGCTGAAGCTGCCCTCCATGCTGGTGCGCGCGGGGCGCGCCTCTGGCCAGGTGGCGGCGCGGGCGACGGCTGCGGCTGCCTCGGTGTTGCCGCGAACCGCGACGGTCACCATCGGCGAGGGCGTATCGCGTGCCGAGAGCGCGGCGCTGCTCCAGGTCCCCAAGGTACGAGCCAAGACCAAAAGGGCCGCACCGGCCGACGAAGAAGCGTCGCTGTTTTCCGAGTCGGGCGAGCCAGGCGACACAGCGAGCACCCGAAACGAACCGCAGTCCGCCGGCGCGTCCAATGAGAAGCCTGCCGACGCGAAAGCGCACAAGCTCGATGCGCTTGCTGAGCCGCAGCCGGAATCGAAGGCCGTCGTGGTCAAGGTGCCCGCTGCGCCGCTGAGCCTGAAGGTCAACTTCCCGTCCGCGGCGCGAACCAGCCGCGCCGAACCCTATCCCCGCCAGATCGAAAACTGGACGCTGCCCGCGCTCGACCTGCTGCAGGAACCCGAATACGGCTTCACCGCGCAACAGGAAATGCACGTCCGCGAGCAGGCCAAGGTGCTGGAGCGCACCCTGGAAGAGTTCCGCCTGGACGCGCGCGTGGTGGAGATCGACACCGGCCCGGTCATCACCATGTTCGAACTGCGCCTCGGCGCGGGAATCAAGGTGTCGCAGGTGGCCACGCTGTCCAACGACATCGCCCGCGCGCTGAAGGCCCACGCCATCCGCGTGGTGGCGCCCATCTCCGGCAAGAACACCATCGGCATCGAGGTGCCCAACACCCAAAAGGAAAAGGTGCGCCTCAAGGAGCTGATGACCCTCGCGGGCAAAAAAGCCACCGACATGGGCCTGCCGCTGTTTCTGGGCAAAGATGCCGGCGGCGCGGCACTCGTCGCCGACCTGACCCGCATGCCCCACCTGCTCATCGCCGGCACCACCGGCTCAGGCAAGAGCGTGTGCATCAATTCGGTCATCCTCAGCCTGCTGATGACCAAACGCCCGGACCACGTGAAGATGATCCTCGTCGACCCCAAAATGGTGGAAATGAGCCAGTTCAAGGACATCCCCCACCTGATGTGCCCGATCATCACCGACATGGCCCGTGCGGAAAAAATACTCGAATGGGCGGTCACCAAAATGGACGAGCGCTATGAAGTCCTCGCCGAGGCCCGGGTCAAGAACATCGCCGGCTACAACGCGCTCGGCGCCGACGAAATCTACAAACGGTTCGAACCCACCAACGACGACGAACGCGCCCAGATCGCCACCCACCTGCCCTACATCGTCATCATCATCGACGAACTCGCCGACCTCATGATGACCTCCGCCAAAGAGGTCGAGCACCACCTCTCGCGCCTGGCGCAGAAGTCCCGCGCCGTGGGCATTCACATTATCGTGGCCACGCAGCGTCCCGAGGCCAAGGTGGTCACCGGGCTGATCAAGTCCAACCTCCCCACACGCATCTGTTTCCGCGTCGCCTCCCGCATGGACTCGCGCATCGTCCTCGATCAGAACGGCGGTGAGGTGCTCATGGGCCAGGGCGACATGCTCTTCCTGCCGCCCGGCTCGCACAAACTGCTCCGCGCCCAGGGAACCTTCCTGGAAGATGGGGAAGTGCAGGCCGTGCTCGAGGACCTCGCCTCGCGCGCCAAGCCGGAATTCCATCCCGAGCTGATTCAGATTCGCAGTGGAGACACCGACGGCGACTTGAGCCTGCGCGATCCGTTGTTCGATGACGCCGTGCGAATCATTCTCGAATCCAAACGCGGCAGCGTCAGCCTGTTGCAGCGGCGGCTCACCATCGGCTATTCGCGCGCGTCCCGCCTCATCGACCAGATGGCCGAAGCGGGCATCGTCGGCGACTACAAGGGTTCACAGGCGCGCGAAGTGCTCATCAACCTGGATCAGTGGGACGCCATGCGCGCTCAGTTGGATGCCGACTTGCAGGCGGGCTTTGCGGCCGATAGCCACGACCACGCCGACGACACACCCTGGGACGACGAAGTGCCCGCCCTCAGCGACGACCACGACATTCGCGGTTGAACGTGTCCTGCCGCAATGGCCGCGTGCCCGTTCCCCCCATCCGACGTCCCCCACAGGGCGCCGAAAATCAGCGGTCGTGCCTGGCCGCCAAAGATCGATGATCGTGGGCGTCGGGATGTCGATCGCGCTCGGCGTGCGCCGCGGACTCATCCGCCTCGGGAACCTGAGCGCCACCCCGCCAAACCGGAACGGCACGCAACGTGCTGACGAACTGGTCAAAACTCATCGCCGCGTCATCATTGAAATCCAGAAGGGCGGTAATGGACGCCGCTTCCGAACAAGGTGCAAACCGCGCCGCAACGCCTTTGGTGATATGCCGGTGAATCTGGCCCGCGAGCTGCGATCCCCGCTTCCACCCAAAAAGATGGCAAATGCCCCCGACCAGATCCCAGGACACTGCGTTCTCGTCGTTATACGTCACAGGATTGCCGGCGCCGTCGCGCGCCTCGCTATCCTGGCACCACCGATGCGCTTCATCAAACAGCGCCAAGACTTGGGCTTTCTCGTCGGGCGTCATGAAACACCTTGATCCACGTTAGGCCACTCTTCGCCGCCCGGAGGAAGTGCGGCTTGGCGGTGGGCTCTACCGGTGCTCGTGAGTCGGCGCAAAGCCGCCACCGGCCACCGGCAGGACGCCCAATGCGCCGGGTGGCAACAAGCCTAAACGGATGCGCCGCCGACCACCGGGTGTTCATTTCAGGCGATCACACGTCCATGCTATGGAGAGGAAGTATAATCGAAATCCGCCTAACCGTCAAAAACGGGAAGGGCGCCGACCTCCGGGCGCGCTGTTGCAGGACGTCGGACGCCTCACTACACTGCCGGCGGATTTCGGCGGTTCGAAGTCCAAGTTCCAGTACTGAGAGCGAGAGTGGGAGATGATGAACACGAACTTGAAGCGCAAGCGATGCCTCACTTGGCTTTTAACGGGCGGGTTTCTCATGCAGCTCGGCTCGTGCAACTTCGGCAATGTCGCAACCAGCGTGACCCTGGACGGGCGAGAGTTGATCATCGCGCTCATCCGGACGGCCATCCTCACGCCCCTTGACCAGTTTATCACTGATTCCATCAACGACGTTTTTGCGGACGACAACTAACAACTGTTCGGACCGGGGATCGGCCTGATTGACTCGGCCCGCCGGACGATAACCGGCAGGAACCGAACAACAAGCCGTTTGCCTCGGTCTCCGCGGAAGACGCCGGCACCGACGGACTGGCGCTGGGCTTCCGAATCGCTTGGACTTCGATCCCAATATTGAAAAAAGAGGATGCGATCATGCGACCCCTCCCCAGACAATTGCCGAGCATGGTCCTGGCACTCGCCGCGAGCCTGTTCTGCCATACCGGTGGGCGCGCGGACGTCATCGTGACCAGCGACGGCAGTAGGATCGTTGGCAAGATCGAGACCATGTCCGGCGACAAGCTGATCATTGTTACGCAAATCGCGGGCAAGCTGGAGATCGACCCCAAACTGATCGTCTCAGTCGCCACCGACGAATCGGTCAATGTCCAGTTTGAAAGCGGCGACCGACTCGTCGGAACGGTCTCTGAATCGGCCGAACCGGGCAAGTCAATCATGCATACCGCCATCGGCGAGGTGGCGGTGCCCACGGAGAGCATCACCGCGCTGTGGATGCCCGGCGCCGACAGCCCTGAAGTTGCGGCCATCAAAGTCGAAGAGGAAAAACTCCGACTGGCGCTGACCCCGCAATGGACACTGACCATCGAAGCCGGCGGAAGCCGCTCCGAAGGAAACACCGATACCAAGAACGCGCGCGGCCGCATCGACCTCAAGCGCACGACGGCCAAGGACCTTCTGCAATTCTACCTCGCCGCAGAGTATGGCGAACAGAACAATCAGCGGAATCGCAACGAGTATCTCGGCGGCGTCAATTACGAGTATCTGCTGACCGAACGTTGGTATTGGTACGCGCGCCTCGGGCTGGAGTATGACGAGTTTGAGAACATCGACATTCGCGCCACCGCCAGCACCGGTGCGGGCTACTACTGGCTCAAGAAACCCGAACACGAATTCAAGACCCGCGCGGGCATCGGCTATCGCCACGAGACGTACAGCACCGGCGGTTCGCAGGACGACGCCATTCTCGACCTGGGCTGGGATTATCGCTTGGACGTGAAAACATGGATGCAGTTCACCCAATCCACTACCTACAGCCCGGCGTGGGACGACTTTGGCGACTACCGCCTGGTGGCGGACACCGGATTGATCTTTCCGCTCAAGAGCGATTACATGAAGTTGAAACTGGGCGTCAAGAAGGATTACAACTCGCAGCCGCCGCCCGGCGTCGAAAGGCTGGACAGTACGTACTACGCCAATATCGTCGTCGAGTTGAAGAAATAGGCGGCTCGCCGGGGCGCAGCCGGCGCGAGAGTCGCCCCGCGGTCCTTGCCCGATAAGGCTTCGGAGGTCGTCTTTCCACGATGGCGCGCGCTGCGGTGCGCTGCCTGGTGGAGCCTGGACCTCATGCCGCAACGCGATTGGATTCTGGAGCGGCATCGCATGGTGGAACAGCACCTGCGCGCCCGTGGCGTGCACGATGCTCCGGTCCTTGCCGCCATGGAATCCGTACCGCGCGAACGGTTTCTTCCAGATAGCGAACGTCATCAGGCCTATGCCGACGCCGCGCTGCCCATCGCCTGCGGCCAGACCATCAGCCAGCCGTACATTGTCGCCTTTATGACCGCGGCGCTGAACCTCACCCCGCGCTGTTGCGTGCTCGAAGTGGGCACCGGCAGCGGCTACCAGACAGCCGTGCTCGCCCAACTAACCGCTCATGTCTATTCCATCGAGCGGTTGGATGAGCTGCGCCATCAGGCCGCCGCCACGTTGGCCCAACTCGGAATATCCAACGTCACCTTGCGCGGCGGAGATGGCAGCCTCGGCCTGACCGAATTCGCACCCTACGACCGCATCATCGTCACCGCCGGTGCCCCCCGCGTACCGCCCGCGCTGGTGGACCAGCTCGTGGAGGGGGGGCGAATGGTGCTGCCCGTCGGCGGCACAAACGACCAAACCATTGTCTGTGTAGAGCGCTACGGAGGAACCACGATCGAGACGCCGTTGCTCGCATGCCGCTTCGTCAAACTGATCGGGCGCGAAGGATGGGAAGAACATCGACCGCCGGACGGCGCCGCTTGACTTGCGGGCCGCGTGCGTTGACGAGAACAGTCGCACGGACATAAACGGTCATGCGAACATCTGCCCGCGCTCAACGCTACCTGCTTCTCGCCTTCGTCGGCTCACTCGTCATCTGCGCTGCCATGGGAGTCTTCGTCATCGCCAGCGACACGCGGTCCGCGACGGCGTGGGCCATTCTGGCGATAACCGCTTTATTTGCCGCGGCCTCGATCCTGGGATTGGTCGACGTAGTTGTGTGGGCGCGAAGGCGCTGGCACCCGGTCGGGCTCGTGGGTCTGGCGTTTGCCATCGCGGCGTTCGCGTTGTCATCGCCGGTCGTTTGGATCGAATGCGTCGGCACTTGGCGAGTATTCGGCCCCGGCCCCCACCCCTACTACGACTTAATGTGTCGCATATCGGGCATTGCCTGGATTGCTGCCGTGGCCATAACGATCGTTGCCGCGCTCTCGCTGGCGCAGCTTGACCCGCGCTACCGATGGGTCCGGCGCTGGACGATCATCGTCAATCTGCTGCTGGCCGCGTACGTCGCCCATTGGGTGTGGAATGGACGACCCCTGATCGACGAGAGTACGGCATTTCGGCATATCAACGTCCTCTTCATCATCTTGGGTTGCGGTTCGCTCGCGGTCCCGGTGCTTCATCGCATCACCACCATCCGCGCCCGCGAAGCGGTACGCACCACCGACCTGCGCCTGTCGCTCACCTGCCCACGCTGCGCGCATACGCAAACGGTTGCCGTGGGCCGATCACGCTGCGTTCAGTGCAACCTGGGGTTCCTCCTGGAAATCGAAGAAGACCTGTGTCCCGGTTGCGGGTACCCGCTGTACCAGCTTTCCTCGGGCGCCTGCCCCGAATGCGGCCGGCGCGTGACCACGTCCGCGAATATCGCCCCCCCAGGGCGCGAGCCATCCTCCGCCCCATCCTGAGCGGCACCAGATTCTCCGCCCCTGAACCGCGCTTTGACCCGAATGAGTTTTGGAAATATTCTCGCTCGACTCTCGAATCAGTAGTATGTGCTACTAATAGGACGCCGCACAATGACCACCGACAGACAACTGCAAACTCTTGTAGAACTTGGATTTACATCGCTGGAGGCCGAAGTCTACGTCTGCCTCGTTCGCGAATCGCCCGCAACGGGATACCGGGTCGCCCAAACGATCGGCAAACCCGCGGCCAACACCTACAAGGCGCTCGCATCCCTCCAACGCAAGGGCGCTGTCATCGTCGACGACGCCCGCAACCGCCTCTGCCGCGCCGTCCCCCCCGACGAACTGCTCAAACTACTAGAGGTGCGCTTTCGCGAATCCAAACAGTCGGCCGCGGGGTTTCTGTCGCAGATCCGCCGCAGCGAATCCGACGATCGGCTCTACCAGTTGCAGAACCGGTCGCAGGTCCTCGAACGGGCACGGGCCATGTTTGACCGCGCCGGCCACGTAGCCGTCATGGATGTATTCCCCACGCTGCTGCTCGAATTACGCAGCGCCATCGAGACCGCGCATTCACGCGGCATCGAAATGGTGGTCAAGACCTATCGCCAGACCGGCGTGGAAGCCGCGCACACCATCGTCCGGCCGCGCGGCAATGAAATCCTCAGCGCCATCCCCGGCGACTTGCTCAACCTGAACATCGACGGCCGCGAGCACCTGCTGGCCCTGCTCAAGAAAGACGGGGACGACGTCCACCAGGCCTTCTGGACCGCCAGCCCCATCATCTCCTACGTGCTTTACAACGGTCTGATCAACGAAGCCTCACAGGCCGCGGCCATGGCCGAGCTTGAGCACGATACTTCCGTCGAGCGCCTCCGCGCCGTGTTCCTCAGCCTTCGGCACCTGCACCCGGCCTCATCGCGCGGCCCGGCCTACCAGAACTTGATGAAGCATCTGGGCCAGGTGCCGCCCCAGGAAAACTCAGGTTCAATTAAACCCGGATAAACACAGTGAGTTGATGTCAAACGGTTCAATACCTCGAAAGGAATGCAAATGAACATGGTGCAGCAACACTCAAAGTTCCCGGTGTATGGAACATTAATCCTCGCCGCGTGGGGCAGCGCGGCGCCGGCGTGGCCCCAGACGAAAGGGGCGAAGCCTGATGCGACGGCGCAGGCAGCGCCGCCGTCCACCCTTCCCCCCGAGTTCGAAGGCCTGCCGCAACGGTGGGAAGCCGCCATGAAGGAAATGGGCGTGCCCGGATTGGCCGTCACCGTCGTCCGCGGTAATGACGTAATCTACACCGCCGCGTTTGGCGAGCGCGATCCCCAAAACCACCTGCCGGTCACGCCCGATACGATCTTCTACATCGCGTCCTGCACCAAGTCATTCGTCGCCATGGCCATGTTGTCGCTCGTAGAGGAAGGAAAAGTCGACCTCGACGCACCGGTGAAGCGCTATCTTCCCCGGTTCGAACTCTCCGATCCCTCGCTGACCCAGACACTGACCATCCGTGACCTGCTCTCCCACGCCAAGGGCATTAACAGTCAGCCCATCGTCTTCCTCGATGCCTTCTCAGGGGAAATCACCGAGGATAGGTACTACCAGTGGCTCCCGGCCGCCACCATCCGCGGCTCATTCGCCTACTCCAACCTTCATTACACGCTGGCAGGCCGCGTGTTGGAGGCGGTGGAGGAAAAACCGTGGAGGGATGTGTTGACCGAACGCGTCCTGAAGCCCGCCGGCATGACGCGCACCACCCCATCCGCCAGCCGAATGTACGGCGACCCAGACGCCGGCATACCCTGCGTATTGAAAAACAACCGGCCGGTGCCCGCGACCGTTCGCAAGTTCGACGAAACCATGCACGCCGCGGGCGGCCTGGGCGCGTCGATCAACGACTTGTCGAAATGGCTCATCCTGAACTTGAACGGCGGCAAGGTCGGCGACCGCAACGTCTTGCCCGAAAAGTGGATCCTGGAAATGCAGCGCTTGCAGTCCAGAATGGCCAAGCCCGAGGAATTCCTACCCAACAGCATGCGCGAGGGTTACGGACTCGGCTGGACGATCGGCCTTTACAAGCAGGTACCACGGATCGAGCACGGCGGTGGCTACACCGGTGCAGCGGCGCACATTTCCTTCATGCCGCAACACAAGATCGGCGTGGCCGCGGTTGCAAATGCGTCCTTCCCATTGCCCATCATTGTCGCGGGGGACGTCTACGACCGGCTGCTCAAGCTCGAAGGCGCCGACATCATCCCGGAAATCGCCCAGCGCACCAAAGGCAGGATGAAACAACAACAGGAACAAGTAACTCACTACGAGCAGAATCCGGTCACCCAGGAAGCCCTTTCGCTCCCGATCGCCGATTATGCGGGCAACTACACGAACCCCGTGTGGGGCACCGTCGTCGTGGAACGATCCGACAATCGCCTTTCCGCGCGCGTCGGGACCCTTCCCCTGATGCTCTCGCCGGAGGGTAAAAATCGATTCTCCGTCCTGGTCGGAGAGAATCAGCAGGAACTGGGTCGATTCGAAACCTCTGCGGAAGGTGTGGCGGCCATCGTGATTGCGTTTGCCTTGGGCGATACGGACGTGCGGTTTGACCGGGCGAAGTAAGCGCACTGCCCGTGGGCGACTTGTGCGCCTCGCCAACGTCGCATAGCGTGCTCGGCGGCAGTATCGGTTACCCCGGAGGATATTCCCTTTTCAGGAGAGCACGGCATGGTCAGCATGCACCGTACCCTTTCTTCATCGATCAACCGCGCCCTGACAGGCTCGACTTTGGCCGTCTTGTCGCTTTGGGCCGCCGGGAGCGCGCCGCTCCAGGCACAAACGGCGCCTCCCGCCGACGCCGCGGGCCCCGAAGCACGCTACCTTTCCAATATCCGTCAGATCACCACCCGCGACATGGGTTTCCACAACGCGGGTGAAGCCTATTTCTCACCCGACGGCAAGGACATCATCTTCCAGGCCACGCCGATCGGCCAGACGGACTACCAGATCTACACGATGAACCTCAAGGGCGGCGAACCGCGGATGGTCAGCACCGGCAAAGGCGCCTGCACCTGCGCCTATTACCGACCCGACGGCAAGAAGATCATCTTCGCCTCCAGCCACCTTGACCCCGATCTCGACAAGCCCAAAGAAACGTCGCCAAAAAAGGGGTACGAATGGGACTTCAACGCCCACATGGACATCTTCGAGGCCGACCCAGACGGCGCCAATCTTAAGCGGCTGACCGACGCGCCGGGCTACGACGCCGAGGGCTCCTACTCCGCCGACGGTCGATTCATCGTCTTTACCTCCCAACGCGATGGCGACCTGGAAATCTATGTCATGAACGCCGACGGCTCCGACCAGCGACGCATCACCCACGGCAAGGGCTACGACGGCGGACCATTCTTCTCACCCGATGGCAGGTCCATTCTTTACCGCGGCGACCGCCGCAACGACGGCAAGCAGAACCTCCAGATTCGCCTTGTCGGCGCCGACGCCAGCCACGACCGCGCCCTGACCGACAACGAACTGTTCAACTGGTGCCCCTTCTGGCACCCCTCCGGGAAAAGTTTCATCTTCACCCAGGCCGATCATTCACTCCGGGCCCGCGGCGAAAAACCAAATTACGACCTCTACCTGATGAAAGTGCCACAAGGCGACACTGCGAAACCGGCGCCCACGCCGGAGTCCATGGTGCGCATCACCACCGACCCCGCGTTCGACGGCCTGCCCGTCTTCAGCCCCGATGGGCGAATGTTGATGTGGACATCGCGCCGCGGCGGCTTGGAGCATCCCCAGGTATTCATCGCCGATTTCCGCCTGCCGGAGGACTTCCACTGACGCACCGCACGCCGCGCGTCCCGCCCGCGCTTTGTGTAGCCACGGGCAACCCCCCGGGTGCACCGGAGGGTCAGGAAGTCCCGCATAGCCGCGGCGCCGCGGCCTGCGCCAGTCGGTCGAGATGATCGAGACACAACTGCGACCACGACTCCAGCGAATCGCGCACTGCACCAAGCTCCGGCAGCGTCAGGAACGAAAGTTGAGTAATGACTTGCTCGCGCTTGCGAACGCTGAGCCGCGCAAATCGCCAATAATGCACAATGCCCAGGTGCACGCGGCCCACCGGCGTGGAATCATCGTTCAGCAACGCCACCATGCGGTCGGGTGGCGCGGACTCAACGACCACCTCCTCGGCCACCTCACGTTCCACCGCCGCCCGATAGGCCGCACGATAGTCGGCGTCAAAAAGGGGCAAATCGTCCGCCGGGTTGATGTGCCCGCCGATCCCCAGCGAACGCCGTCCGACCAGACGCTGCTCGCCCGCTTTGCGTCCCCGCACATAGGTAAGGTACGTCTCGCCGTCGGTCATGAGCACATAGGGTATGATCTGCTTGAACGCCGGGTCTTCTTCCGCCTGCGGCCGCGGCATGAACCGAAGCACCCCCGCGGCGAAAAACGCGTCGAGATAGGCATCAATAGAGAATTGAATCCCCTGGAAACTGCCCACCCGGTCGAAGACATTGCGCTCCACGACCAGCACCTGCTCGACTACACTCATGGCTTCACTCCCTCGGCCCGCCGCCATCTGCCAGGAAATAGTGACCGCGGCAGCCGCTCGATCCACCGCGCTTCCGAAGGATCGGGTGGGTGCGCACGCCGCGAACTTCCTGAATGATGAAGAGCCTAAGGCACCGGACGTAGTGGGGTCAACCCGGACTTGGTGGCGCCGCGCGCATTCCCCGCATGTACCCAGCCGAATTCGCCAGGGCAAACGTTCGCCGGGTCAGGTGCTGACGTGATGACCCAATGAGGTTCCTAGAAATTGCCGCCGAGCGTTTCGATCATCTGCAACGCCGCCGGCCCCGCGAGCACGACCAGAATCGCGGGAAAAATGAAGAGAATCAGCGGCATCATCAGCTTGACCGTGGTCTTCTGGGCACGCTCTTCAGCCGCCTGGCGCCGTTTGACGCGCAAGGCTTCCGACTGCCGCCGCAGCGCGCTGGCGATACTTGTTCCGAAGCGTTCCGCCTGGTTGACCACGCCCACCAGCGATCGCGCCTCTTCAATGCCCGCGCGGGTCGCAAAGTTGGCCAGCGCTTCAGACCGTGGAATGCCCATCTGTGATTCCAACGTGACCAGTTGAAGGTCCTCCGCCAGTGCCGGGTGAACGCCCTTCATCTCATCGCCGACACGCTGAAACGCAGCGTCAAGACCCAGGCCCGATTCCACGGAAATCACCAGCATGTCGAGCGTGTCGGGCAGACCCTTGCGGACCAGGTCCTGCCGCTTCTGCATCGCCATCTTCAGCCACACGTTCGGCGCCATAAAACCCACACCCGCACCGATCAGCGTGGAACCCATCCCATCCAGCAGCGGCTGACCCTTCGACCAGGCGTAAATCGCCCCGATGATCGCCAGGCAGATCGCCATGACCGTCTTGGACGCCAGGAACGTCGTCGCCACACCCTCACCGCGGAAGCCCGCATTGGCCAGCTTCATGCGCAGCTTCGACATTTCCTCAGCGCTGGTGACCATCACGGGGCGCACGGCGATAGGCGCAACGGACTGCATCACCCGCTTAGCCACCGACTCCTTGGCCTGCTGCCGGATGTTGGCCACGTTCTGCTGGGCGCTGCGTCCGGTCATACGCCGCTTGATCGTGTCCTCTTCCGAGTTCTTCTTCGGAAGCAGGGCGTAGATCACGAGGCCCACGGCGCCGGCCAGCATCAAGGCAATGAGGTACACGCTGGTCATGGTTCAGTTACTCCGCTCTACCGCGCAGAAGGACGCGCCCCCGACCGCTGGCCCCGGCGTCGCCGCAATAGCCGCCCGCCATGGCGAACCCGCATGACGGCCGGGCTCCGCAATCTTGGGTCCGATGGACCCCTTGAAATCAGAAGGCGCGAGTTCGCAATGACTTTCGTTCACGACCTACACTTTGATATTGACGATCCAGCGGATCATCGCGATGCCCATCAACTGCATCCCGGCAGCGACCATCAGCATCAACTGCCCCTTGGGATCCTCCAGCAACACGCTGGCGTAATCGGGGTTGAGCTGCAACATCGCCAGAAAGACCGCCAGGGGGAGCGAGAACAGCACCCACCCCGACAATCGGCCCTCGGCCGTCAGTCCGCGGACCAGACCGGCGAGTTCGATGCGCTCGCGAATGACACTGCTGATGTTATCAAGCACTTCCGCCAGGTCGCCGCCGGTTTGGCGCTGGATGATGACCGCGGTAACGAAGAATCGAACGTCAAGCGAGTCGACCCGGTTGGCCATGGATTGAAGCGCGTCCTCGATCTTCACGCCGAGGTTCTGCTCGTGATACACCTTGGCAAATTCAGTGGCGATCGGCGGTGGCATCTGTTCATAGATGTTCTGCACGGCGCCGCCCAGCGAATGCCCCGCACGCAAAGCCTGACCCATCATGTCGAAAACGTCCGGAAGCTGACTGGTAAGTTTCATCATCCGCCGCCGGCGAATGAAATTGAGGACGATCAGCGGCAGACCGATGACCGCCAGACCGCAACCCACGGCGACCAGGAGATTGATCCCCAGCGCAAACAGGGCCACACTCGCCAGCAGCGCCCCCGCCGCGAGATTCAGCATCACCTGCGCCGCCGACCAGTGCACGTCCGCCTGGTCCAGCAGCACCTGTACCTTGGGAACAACGCTCAATCCGCCCATCAGCGAATCGGCGAGGCTCTTCGAATGTCCCAGCGCGCCGCGACGAAGAATGGAATCGACGGTCGGCTTGTCCGACTTGGCCCGCTTGCCGTGCAACCGGTCCTGCATCCGTTGGCGGCTGGAGGTCCGCGACTCCACCACCACCTGGTAGATGCCATAAAAGAGCAGCATCGATCCGATGACGGGAAGTGCATAGACCGCCATGCCCCCCGCCCCGGCTTGCAGCAGCACCGCCGTCGGTGCGGCGATCGTGGTCTCAGCGAATATCGGTGACATACGACAGTCCTTCCGCGGTAGCGCCTAGTCCGTATTGTCGCTCATCAGCACTTGCCGGGTGAAAATCGACGAATCGACCCCACACCCCGCAGACTTCAGCCGCTCCAGAAACGACGGGCGAATTCCCGTGGCCACAAACTGACCGAACGCCTTGCCGTCGTTGCCCACCCCCAATTGCTCAAAACTGAATATGTCCTGCATCGTGACGATGTCGCCCTCCATCCCCGTCACCTCCGTCACACTCATGATCTTGCGCGGTCCGCCCGTCAGCCGCTGGGCGTTGATGATCACGTTGATCGCCGACGCGAACTGCTGACGAATGGCGCGCACCGGAAGGTCGTATCCGGCCATCATCACCATGGTCTCCACGCGGGCCACCGTGTCGCGAGTGCTGTTGGCGTGCAGCGTGGTCAGCGAGCCGTCGTGGCCGGTGTTCATGGCCTGCAGCATGTCCAGCGTCTCCGGTCCGCGGCACTCGCCGACGACAATGCGATCAGGCCGCATACGCAGACTGTTGATGAGCAGGTCGCGAATGGCGATGCGCCCTTTGCCTTCAATGTTGGCCGGCCGGGTCTCCAGACGCACCACGTGCGGCTGACGAAGCTGAAGCTCCGCCGCGTCTTCGATGGTCACGATGCGATCGGTTTCCGGAATGAACGACGAAAGGTTGTTGAGCAGCGTCGTCTTACCGGAGCCTGTTCCGCCCACCACCAGAATGTTCAGGTGTGCCTTGACGCACGACTCGAGAAAGTCGCGGATCTCCGGCGTACACGACTTGTAGTTGATGTAATCGGCCCAGGTCAGCGGATCGGCCCCGAAACGCCGAATGGACATGCTCGCCCCGTCGATCGCCAGCGGCGGAATGACGGCGTTCACGCGGCTTCCATCCGCCAGTCGCGCATCCACCAGCGGACAGGTCTCATCGCACCGCCGACCCACCGCGCTCACGATCTTATCGATCACGTGCATCAGGTGCGCATTGTCGCGGAATTGAACTTCCGTGAGGTCCAGCTTGCCCCGACGCTCGACAAACACCTGCCGCGGTCCGTTGACCAGAATGTCGCTGATCGTCGGATCCTGCAAGAGCACCTCCAGCGGCCCCAGTCCAAAGGTCTCATCCAGCACCTCGCTGATGAGCCGCTGTTTCTCGTTGAAGTTGAGGAGCGTGTTTTCCTGGTCCGCTAGCTGAGAGACCAATTCCTTGACCTGATCGCGCAGCGTGTCCTCGTCTCCCACCATCCGCGCCAGGTCAAGCTGATCGATCAGCTTGCGGTGCAGCCGCATCTTCAACGAGTTGAATTGCTCCAGCTTCTCCTTGCCAACGCCGGGGCGCGCGGGCACGCCCGGCTTGGGTGGCGCCGCGCCTTTGGCCGGCGGCGCCGCCGGCGCAGCCGTCGTCGCCTTGGCCGGCGGCTTGGTCAGCGGTGCCGACGGCGGCAGGGCAACATTCGTGGGTGAGCGCTTTCCAAACATAACGTATTCATTCCCCCGCTGGTGTTCCCGTAGACCCCGAAGGCCATGCCTCGGCGCGCCATTGATTCCCGCTTGCACCGGCCGCAGGCGCCGATCCATGCGTCATGGGCTGCGCGCTTACGAATGGGAAAAGATCCGCCCGATCAACCCGCCGGATTTCTTCGTATCCTTATCATCGGACCCCGCGGGCGGCTGATGCAGCCGCTCGGCCAATTCACGCACCGCTTGACGAACCTTGCTTTTCGGACCCTGGCTCGCCAGCGTCTCCCCGAGGTTCATTATCCCGCTGACCGTGGGCCAGTCGTCCGGAATGCACGCAAACGGCTTGAGATTGAGCGTCTCCGCAACGTCATCCACCGAAAGCGACGCCGATTCGCGCCCCGTGCGGTTACACACCAGGCGGACTCGGTCAAGGTTGAAGCCGCCGTCGCGCATCCCCTCCAGAATTCGTGCCGCGTTTCGCACCGTCGGCACCAGCAACTGAACCATCAGCAAGTGCACGTCGGAAAGATCCAGAACCGACTTGGCGCTCAGGTCAGAGCGTATCGGACCATCCACCACCACGTATTCATTCATTTGCAGCAGGGACGATAACAAACCCACGCACGATGCCGCGGTAATCGTGTCCGCCTGCGCAAAACTCGCCGGACGGCTCAAAACCTGCACCCCGCTGCTGTGCTTGACCAGCGCACGCTCGACAACGCTGGCTTCCAGTTGCTCTGGGGTATTGCAAAGGTCCGCAACCGTATAGGTCGGTTCCACGTCGAGCAGCGTCGCCACCTGGCCGAAACGGTAGTCCAAATCGACAATGGTCACCTGTCCCTTGGCCAGTGCGGCCAGTTCCACCGCCAGGTTTGTACCCAGCATTGATGCGCCGACCCCGCCCGCCGCGCCCATCACCGTGATCAGCGTTCCCATCGAAACCGATTCGCTGCGATGGGCCAGCAATTTCTGAAGGGCTTCCGAAAGGGCGCCGGCGTCGATCGGCTTGGGAAGAAACTCGCGCACGCCCAGTCGCATGATCTTCAGGATCAATGGACCATCGGTGGCTTCGCTGGTGGCGAAAATGGTCAGGTGGGGTGCGGCGGCCAATAACTCCGACAACGCCGGCAGCACCGCCTCCGGCGCGGGGTCCAGATTGGCGAAAACCACGTCGACCGGAAACTGCCGGACCGCCTGCGATAGCAGCGCCGATTCGTCCACCTCGGCGACGATCTTCACGTTATCATAGGCGAGGAGCAGCGCGCGAAACTGGGCCGCGTGCTGCTCCTCCCCGTTATAGACAATAAACTTGACGTCCTGCGCCATGAGCCGCGGTTAACGCTCCTTCTGGCGAACTGCCCGGAACCCTCTCACGGCTGGCGGCTTACATGTCGCCGAGCCGCCCGACGGAGCGTCCCGCGCCGCGCGGGGTCAACGACGGCACCGTCAGCGAATCAACTCCACTGATCGGCGACCTCCAATACGCTCGAAAATGTCCCGTAGTTGCTGACTGTACTCTGCGATCGAGCCTTCCGCGTGGAAGTGCTCGCCTTGGCCTATATCGGCTATCTGACGCATCAAGTCCGCATTGGCGTCGGCACCCACGCTCACCGCCACGATGCGAATTCCCTGCGCCACGGCATCTCGCGCAGCGGCCAACGCGAACTCGTTTCCGCCCACCAGATGGTCCTCTTTCAACCCGCAGGATCCCGAGGCGTCGCAGTTCGCGTTGCCGTCAGTCAGCAGCAGAATCACCTTGCGCGCAGAGCCTCGCGCTCGCGGCCCGGTCAGCTCGGCCACCGCCTTCTGGATGCCCCCGCCGGTATTCGTGTACGAGTCATAATGCGAAGCTTGCATGGCATGGAGCCGATCACTGATCTCGAAATAATCGTGGGTCAGGTCGACTTCATGTCGCGCTGTCGTCCCATAAATCTCCAGCGACAGCCGGTCGTCAGTGTCCAGACTGTCCAGCAGTCCGGTCAAGAAGCCCACGGCGTCCTTCACCGCTTCCATCGGTTGCGTAGGCACATTGGCCAGTTCAGGCGTTTGATTATGCGCAGCGCGACGTTCCATCAAATAATTGAGAAATGTCTTGACGCCGAACCGATATCGAAACGCCGGATTGGCATCGTACATATAGGTCGTCGTCTTGTTGGCGTAGTTGTTGATGTAGTCCAGCCAGATGCTGGTCGACTGAGAAGCCGACCGACTCAGAATCCCTTCCGTCCACACCAGCTCCGAACTGCCCACCGCGGTGTTGCCGTTGCCTCCCGAACCGCCGGTCGTCGTCCAGCGTCCGCCGGCGATGCCGCTGTTCCACTCGGCCAGACCCAGCGCCACGGCCGTGCGATAGGGCCACGCCCCGCCGGAGTCGTTCGCCTTGCTCATCAAAGCGCTGACTTCCGACGCGTTGTAACCACGGGCAAACAGCAAGCTTTCGATTTGCGCGTTCGACCAGTTCTGGTTGTACGGTAGGTATACGAGCCCCGGGTCGGTGGTCGGATCGTACGACGTGGTGATCGGCTCCGTACCGAATCCCAGGTCATCCATCACCCCCCAGGTCGGACCCGACTGAGCGCCCGGACCCGCGGACATGCACGTCCCGCCCACGCAGGTCTGCCCGCTGTCGCAGGCCACACCCTCGCACGCCGGAATATCGTCATCGCCGCCCGGAAGGTCGTTCCACACGTCGAACATGTTGATTTCAGTGAGCTGATAGTTCCGCAGCTCGCTATCATCGTTGTGCGAACCCGACAGATCGGCCACGATCGCGATGTCCCGCGGCGCAATGATCGCCAGCGCCTCCGCCGACAACTGCGTGCCAGTCTTGCCGAATATGCGCGCAAAATAGAGCGACACCGCCCCGTTCGGCGAGTCGTTGGTGTGCCGCACCCGCACCTGCACCGCATCCGGCAGGATATCCGTCGGCGTAAAATCGTATTGACCGGTTGCCGGATCGAGGCTCGCCCTTCCGAACACCACGTCGGTGGCCGGATCGAGCGTCACCTGTTTGCCCATCACCCGGTTGCGCTCAGTGTATTCTCGTGCCGCCTCGCGCGCCAGTTCCTGCGGATTCCCGAACTCGAAGTCCGACAATTGAGACGCCGCCGCCAGCGCCGCGGAGTCGGCGGTCCGTTGAAGGTCCGCCCGTGCGTTGTACACCGCCCCGACGTCAAAGGTCAGGGCCGCAAACCCGAGAAGAACCACCCCGATCACGGCAATCTGCACGGCAATCACCGCCCGCCGACGACCGTGCTGTCTCTCCACTTTCTCGTACGCTTGCATCTTCTTTCCCTCCCACCAATTGGTCCCCTCGACCTGGGCTACAGCCCACGATCAGAATTGCGGCGCGAGTCGATCGCCTCCATCAGGGCAAGGCGCACCGTATGACTTGTCCATCGTCTCAGTAACGCTATTCCGTGTACCCCCATGGCCCGTGTAGCGAAACCAGATCAGGCTGCGAGCGAAGCAGACTCGCGGTTGCCAGACCGTCCTCGGGGGACGCCGGTCCCTCCGCACTCGCGGATCCCTCCAGCAAGCCTAACATATAAAGTTCGTAGGCGTCGGGGGTCCGCAAATCTTCGTTCGGCAGGCGGATGCGCTGGTGGGCATCCAGCGGCGCAACCAACTCCGGCGTGACCAGGATCACCAGTTCGCTCAAGGATCGCTGGAAATTAACGGACCGAAACAAGGCTCCGAGAATCGGCACGTCGCCGATGCCCGGAACGCGACTCGATACGCCGCGAATCTGCTCGTTCAGCAGGCCGGCAATCGCGATCGTCTGGCCGTTGCCAATCTCTACCGTCGTCTCCGTCGCCCGCGAGGTCAGTCCGGGAACCACAAACCCTTCGATCTGCACGGCGCTCGAGAAATCCAGCTCCGATACTTCCGGCGCCACCCGCAACCGGATGCGCTGGTGCGACTTGACCACCGGCGTGAAGTTCAATCGCACACCGAACTCGCGGAACTGAATCGTGACCTGCTGATTGCCCTGCGGAACCGGAATGGGAAACTCGCCGCCCGCCAGAAAACTCGCCGTCTCCCCGCTGATCGCCACCAGGTTCGGCTCGGCCAGAATGCTGGCCAACTGGTTGTCGGCCATCGCCCGGATGAACAACTGCATTTGCACGCGCGGAAACCCCAGCGAAAGCGTTGTGGCGTCCAGCAGTGGAATGCCTTCTGCACCGGTTAGAAACGGAATCCGGCTCGTGGCTTCCGCCGCCGCCGCCGCGCCGATGTTGATCGGATTGATGCCGCCGATCTGGTTGACAAGGAAGGCGTCCTTGAAATCGTCCCCCGCCAGAAAACCGTTTACTCCCAGATCGCGAACCGCCCGACGGTTCATCTCCGCAACCACGCAACGAAGCAGAACCTGCTGTTCACCGGCCACGTCAAGGTGGTTCTGGACCATGGGGCCGCCGCGCCCCTCGACCGCGGGCACCAGCAGTTGCGCAAGCTCCACCATGCGCTTGGCACGCTCCGCGCTGGTCACCGAGCCCATCAGTACGATATTGCCCATGATCGAGCGCGCTTCCGCACTCGACAACGGATCGATACCCCGCAGCGCGTCGTTGAGCCGTTTCAGGTCAACCTCCACGCTGACGTCCAGCAAGTACTGCTTGTTGGCCTTGTCCCACAGAACCACGTGGGTCTGCCCGTAGTTCTTCCCCGTGACCAGCAGCTCCGTCGGACTCACCGGCTGCACCAGCGCAATCTCAGCCGAAACCACGTCCGCACGCGATACCTCCACTGTCGTCTTGATGATGACGCTGCGGTTCAGCGGCACCGAAACGCTCCGAGAGGCGGCGGTCATGTCCACGATGGATGCCTGGAACTCGCCGCTCGCCTGGGCGTACACGCCGCTCGGCATGGCCCATGCCGCCAGAAGGCTCACCATCGTTGCCGTTGTTCGTACCGTTGTCATCATTTTGTTCATCTTCGTCATGTCCTGCACGGGTTCCCTGACCCTTCGACACGTCAACTATTCGTCCTCGTTTGCGCCGCCGTTTTCGTCACCCGGCCCGGTGTACTCATCCTGAGGATTCGCTTCCGGCGTCGGCAAGGGCGGCACCGGCGCCGCCGGTCGCGCCGGCGCGCCGCTGGAACGACCCGGACGATTGAGCAATGCGGACGTACGACTTCCGCGCCCTTCGCCCTGTTCCACGATCATCCGCGAATCCTTGTTCGAAAACGTCGTCTGCTCGACCTTCAGGCCGCGCGGTGCACCGTAGAAAACCGTCACACCGTGCGGCATCTCAATCGGCTGCGCCGGCTCCGTCGTCAACGATGTGATCGTCGTCGCCGGCGGTGGCACTTCGATCGGATCCTCATTCAGGAACCTGAACACCTGATCGCTGTCCGCAACCAGCGGCCGGTCCGATACCTGGTCGTCGGCACCACGCATCGCCAGCGTGATCTTCCCTCGAGTCCCCGCCAGGTGCAGCTTCGGCACGTCTTCCTCGGCAACGATCAGCGTCACCGACTTGGCCGGCTTCACTCTCGAATCGGCCGATCCCGAAGCGGCCCCGGTGATCTGCCCCACCGCGCCCACCTGAACGTGCTGCAGAATCACTTCCGCGATGGTCTGCTTCTTCCGGCCGCGGTTGCCGGTGTCGAGGTCCATGACCACGACGACGTCAACCCAGTCGCCCGGCTTCAGTTGGTAGGCCACCGCAGACGCTTCATCGATCTTCACCGACACCGCGCGGTAGCCCGACGGAATTCGACCGAACATGCCTGCGGGCGTGCCTTTCGGCGCCAGCATCGATTGCAGGACCGGCGACTGCTTGGGAATCGCTTTCGACGTCACGCGCCCCAGGGCGTCTTCCAACTTGGCAATTCGGTCGCCGGCGGGCAACAGCGGGCTGGCCGCCGTCTCGATTTGCTCCACCAGGTCCGGCGTGATCTCCTGAAACGCCTCAATGTCCATCTTGGCCCGGACCGCGGTAACCTGCGTCTGCTGGGTATTGGAACCCTGGGCTTTCTTCACCGTGTCCATCAGAAACTTGACGGCCACCAGGCCAACGCCCAGGCCCAGCACCAGCGGGATAATTGCCTTGCTCTTCATGTTCGATCCTCTTCTCGCACGTCGGGAATCTCGCGGAGGATGGCGAGTACGTCACTCCGCATCCGGTTCGGAACCCCGGTTCGCTTTGCGCCCGAACCATCCCGATCCATCGCCCGTGGAACCTCCGTGCTTATCGGATGACTGGTCGGCACATTCCAGCTGCGCAGCTACGGAATTTTCGACGCCCCGGCGCAAACTCTGCCGGTCCGATACTTTCCGCCCGATGGCGCGCAGCAGTCAACGCCGCGCCCCGGCCCGCGACACCCGCACCCCCTATCCCTCGAAACGCGATGCCTTCCGCGCCACAGTCGACCACGATGGAGCGCAACTCACAGATACCCCAACCACCACTCGGTGCGACGCTGCTTCACGCCGGCAAACCAGCGGCACGCCGGAAACATCGCCAGCACCACACCCAACCACAACAGGTAAATGACCGGAAGGCCGAATCCCCAGCCCGGCGGCGGACTCGTGGTCGCACTCCGCATCACCTCCGATCCCAGCGTGAGGTGCGCAATGATGATCGCCAGCACGTGAATCAAAGGGATGTGCACCAGGTAATAAAACAACGGAACGCGACCCAACGTCGCGAGCCACTGACCCATCCGCGCCGGCAGTCGCTCCACCATCGCCAGCGCCGCAATCGCCGGCCCCAGCGTCATGCACAAAAACAGCAGCGACGTCGGAAACTTCGTGCAGTGCAGAAACGAAAACAGCGTCCACACCCCCTGCGGCTGTTCGGTCCACGGACGCGGATCGCCGTAAACGTTCCACCACCGCAGCCACACAAACACGGCCGAAATCGCCACCCCCACAAACAACACACGTCGCCGCCGGAGCATTCCCGCCTCATCCGCCACCAGCGACCCGAAGACATAGCCCCCGGCGGCCACGCCGATCCACGGCACCAGCGGATAGACCACCCACACCTTGAATCCCGTGATCACCTCGACCTGACCCTGCACGTGCAACAGGTTCCACAGCGGCGCCCATGCTCCGAACGACTCCGGGCGAATCCCGTCGAGCGCGTTGTGCCCCGCGATGATCGACACGCTGAAGAGCAACGCCGCCCAGCGGGGAAGGTGAACCAGCGCCGCCAGCGCCATCAACGACCATCCGATGACCCACAAGATCCCGACTTCCGTATAGCGATAGTTCAGATTGAAAGACCAGAAGAACTTCATCACCGTCGGGTCGAGCAATGCCAGAAACGCACCGCGTGAAAAGAGGTACCGGGAGAGCTGCGACCGAGATTTGCCTCGTGATAGCGAAAGAAACGCGCCCGTCCCCGCCAGAAACGCGAACGCCGGGGCGCAGAAATGCGTGAGCCACCGCGTGAGAAACAGCGCCGCGCCCGCTTCCGAAAACTCTACCGGATGCGGCGCCGTCACCCGATGCGCGAAATACTCCCGCAGGTGGTCCAGCGGCATCAGCACCATGACGATGCCGCGTAGAATGTCCACCGAGGCAAGCCGCGTTCGCACCGCCAGCGCAGGCGCCGGAACCGACGGCGCGCTGGCCCCCGGCGCCGCTGTCCATCCTTTCAACGGTATCGTCAGCAAGAATTGCCCTTCCGGCGCGAACGGGGAGGCACTGAACTTGCCCTGCGACCGCCGGCCGCAACCCGGCCTTCTCCGCCAATCGAACGCCGCCTGAAAAAGGCGCGTCCCCCGCGTCACGCCGGACGCGGGGGCGCCGCTCCTTCGTCAGGCCGCCGGGACCGGCTTGCCTGTCAATCTCTTTTCGGCATGCACGAATCGACCACGGTCACGAACCGTCATCGAATCCTTCCTTGCGCATGCTGCAGCTTCCCGTCAGGTCATAGTTTTGCGTGCCGAAAAAACCGCCCACCAGCGAAACGTCGTTGTACGGCACGGTCACTGTGACCGTCTCCACCGGATTGGCCGGTGTGGCATGGGTCATGTTCACCGTATAGGTCGTCAACCCGGTGGGCCCCATCACTTCGGCAATCCGAGCCGTCACGTTGGCGTACGGCTCGACCGACGTTTGCAGCACCGCCAGGCGGCATCCCTCCCGCGCCGCATGTTGGAGCGACTGCCGAATCAGGAACACAAACCCGTACTCGATAATCCCGAAAAGAATCGTGAGCAGCAGCGGCAGCACCACCGCAAACTCCACGATCGCCGCGGCACGGGCGCGGAACCCGTCGCCCGTAGCCTTCCGCTTGATGAAAAGGCCTCGCCTCATGGTCAAATCCCCCACCAGCCGAACATTTTCGCCCCCAGAACCAGCAACGTCCCCGCCGTCAACGGCACCCCGTACGGCAGCAGTTGCGACGTCGCCCCGAAGCTCTTCGCCGAACCAAAGTCACTGAACATGGTCTGGCGATTCGAGCACTTCATCATGATGATCCCCATGTTGGACAGCGCCATCCGCGCACGCCCCGTCGATAGAATCATCACGATCGCCGCCCCGGCGCCGATGACCGCGCCAAGCGCAAACGAATAGAAGGTCAGCAACGGTCCCAGGAATACGCCGATGGCGGCCATCAGCTTCACGTCCCCCGCGCCCATCCCGTGCATCAGCCAGGGCACAATCAACAGCCCAAACCCTGTGAACAACCCCAGCAGTCCGACGCCCAGTCCCGACCACCCGAAGTAAATGCCTTGGACCACAAACCCCAGCGCAATCAATGTCGCATTCAACCAGTTGGGCACCCGCCGCTGGGCGTAGTCAATCCAGGATGCCAATAGCGTACCGGGAACCAGGATCGCGCAAGTCACTGTCCAGAATCCCATGTCCATTGTCTGCGTCCCCCATTGGAACATCGCCGTGGCGACCGGTCGGTAGCGTACCGCCCGTTCCCCCACCGCTTGGTCTTGCGCTTCGTTTCCCGTTCCCCCGCACCCGCGGGATAAGGTGGTGGGCGCCACCGTCGCCGGCGACGCCCACCCCCCTTGAATCCCCCCGAGTCATCCGGTCAGGACCAGGCCGCTGCCCGACCCGCCGGAAGACCGCGTCCGCAACCGCGGACTACATCGCCTTCAGCGCCGTGTCTACGTCGCTGAAAATGCCGTCCACGCTGCTGCCCAGCGAAGACACCGTGGCAATGCATACCACGATGATCAGGGCCAGCATGACCGCGTATTCCGTCGCCGTCGGGCCATCCTCAGACTTCAGGAAACGCTTCGCAGTGTTCACGAAATTGACCATTGGTAATCTCCCTTCCAAGACATAGGACTGACCTCGCAGCCCTTTGCTACCCGAAGGTCGCCGCAGCGCCGATGTGGCGCCGCAACCCCTCCCTTGTAAACGACTCGAACCTCCTGCGGGTAACGAGTTTGAACACCCCTGGTGGATTCCGGGAACCTGGTGCACCTTTTCTCAGGCGCAATCCCCCGGAAGTCACAATCCCGAACGGGTTCGGGAAAGGTGGTCCGATGTGACGCCTTCCTTCCCCTCAGTCGCACCGGGCCACACACATCGTGGCGGCTGCGACCGCCCTCACGAATACACCGTACGAAACAAACAAGTGCCAGGCAAATGGCACTGGAAAACACCTGATGATGCAGCGGTGGAACCAACCGCTGCCGGCTGATCAAACCCGGCCCGTCCCCTGGGACGACCCCGGCACTCCGCCGGTGCATCCACAGATTCCCGGACCATTGGTCCCGCTTCTTCGGTCGACGCCGCGGGAAACTTGGCTGAGGAAACCAGTCCCATCAGCACCTCCGGATATTCAGGAGCAAGCAAACCCATCGCGATGAACGCTCTGGTTTCCGGCTCATGGCGATCCTCGACGCCCATCCGTCGAACTCGCCGCCCACCTGCGCCCGGGACATCCATGACTCCCCGGACGCAATTGCAATGCTCCCCCATCAGCGTTTCCTGGAAACCGGAGGAATGACCGTTGTGCTTGACTGTGCGGTCACCCCGTCGAATACCGACGGCGCGAACGCGCGGTTGACTTGATACGCCCATCCCCCCAGTCAATCTCTTCGGACGAGAACCGGCAAACGCGCCACATACCCGACCGCCCCGAGGCTGCCGCGTACACCAGCGCCCGCCGCCGCACGGTCGCGCTCAAATCTGCCCGAATGCTGTGGCGATGGTCACGTAGATCGAATCCACCCGGGCCCCGAACTGCGACATTGTCGCCAGGACCCCGACGATGATCAGCGCCAGCAGCACCGCATACTCAGTCGCCGTCGGACCGTCTTCGTTGCGCCAAAACGCGCGTGCTTTCTGAATGAATGCCTTCATGGGATCACCCTTTCCCCAACCACGTTTGGTGTGGCCTCGTCACCCTATGGCGACGACACCCCGCTCTGCATCGACATCCGAGCAGGAGCGGCATACACAATTTCCAATACACGCGACCCCCGGGCAAATGAAGCTCGCAGTTTCCGCGCCCAAGACCGCCGAAACCCGATAATCGCCCGGAGAGAGCCTCAATCCCCGCGTGAACTTCCTCGTGCCCTCCGTCCCATATCGGGCTGGCTCACAACAAGTTCCTCGCCTCGTCCGGATTTCTGTTACGAACTCGCTGCTCCGGCCATACGGCTCCTGCCATTGACGCTGTTCTCGGACGGATGACGCTTCAACAAATCGATCGCGAGGCGGTGCAGCCGCAGGCGCCGGCGGTGCCGGCTCGGGTGACGGGTCCTGAAACGCCGGAAAGAACAACATGAGCGGCGAGCTTGGCGGAGAGCGGGAGTGAATAAGCAGAGTAGGCGACACGCCGAAAGCCGAGACGACCGGCTGGAAAGCCGGTCCCATAGCCCCGCTGCCGATCCTGCGGCGACTCGCCCGGCCCCGCGATGTATTTGACGACTACTATAGTGGGCTGCCAGGGGTCATTTCGGGTTCGAGATCGACACCGAGGCCGTCGGCGATTCGGTTGATGTAGTTGAAGTAGGCAATCACCTGCGTAGCGTCGTGAATAGCGCGGTCGGTGAGGCCGAGTTGGCGAAGGCGGTCGAGGTCGGCAGGGCGCACGCTGGCGGGGGCGCGGGTGAGTTTGATGGCGTGGTCGCAGAGCGCGCGGTCCACGGGCGAAAGGGGCGCGCGAGCAAAGTCGGTGAGAACCTGCTGCGCGAACCGGTCATTGTCGACCTCCGACCGGAGGTCCCACGCGTGGGCGGTGGCTCAGTAGTGACACTCGTTGGCACTGGACACCACGACGGCGAGCATTTCTCGCTGGGCGCGGGTCAGCGGCGAGGGGCCGTGCATGAGCGCGAGGTACATCTGAATCGACGCCTGAAGCGCTTCGGCATTCTGGCTCTGGATTTTCAGGATGTTAAACACGCGGCCGGCGCGACGGGCGGCGGTGGCGTAGATTTCAGCCAGCAGGCCCTGGGCTTCGTGTTCGGGAATGATGGAAATCCAGGCCATGGTATCCTCCGGCCAGGGGGCCGAAGCAAGCGGTCATTTCACAATCACCGTGGAGTGCTTTTCCACCAGGCACATGTAGAGCGATTCCACGTCTTTGTTATGAAGGCGAATGCAGCCGAGTGAGGCATCGCGGCCGATGGTTTCGGGCTCGATGGTTCCGTGAATGCCGTAGCGTTCCTGGCCGAGGGCTTCGCCGGCGAGCCCCACGAGGCCGATCCAGCGCTCGCCGAGGGGGTTCTTGGGGTCGTCGGCGGCGATGATGGCACCGCCGCGCGGGGGGTAATAGGTCGGATTGACGAGCTTGGTGCTGACCTGCCACTGGCCGGTGGGGGTGCTGCCGTCGGCACCGAGGCCGACGGGAAACTGGCGGACGAGGACGTCAGCGAGAAGCAGGTCCAAGGTGTAACTTCTCTTATCGACGACGGCGCGAAAGGGCCCGTGCACGACCTTGATGGCCTGGCCGGCGCGGATGCGGTTCTTGTCGGCGATGCCGTTAACGGCGGCGAGCAGATCGGCGGAGACCTTGAATCTGTTGGCGATCTTGGCGAGGGAATCGCCGGTCTGGATGATGTAACGCTCGGTGAGCGTGTCGTTTTCGAGGATGCGCGGCGAAAAAATGGTCTCTTCGCCGAGGCGAACTAGTTCGGAACGCAGAAGTTTTGCTTCGTCGGGGGCGGGGTTGCGCTGGAGCGCCTCGGCGAAGCGAGTACGTGCGGCGACCAGTTCGCCGGCCGCGGCGGCCTGCCGGCCGGCAGCCAGCAGCGACGAGGCGGATTCCTGCGGAACGGCCGACGGCGCGGGACGCGGCGCACCCTCTGTGCGGGCGGGCGTGGGCGTGTTGGCGGCGGTTTGCCGGGGCGTTTCGGAATCGGCCGCCGCCAGCGTGGGCTGGGCCGGCGGCGGTGACAATTGCGCCGGTTGCGGTCCACTGAGGGGAGCGGCAGGCGTGGCGCGCTCCCGCGGCGCGTCGGCACGGCGGTTCGCCGAGATGGGCGGGCCGAGGGTGTACGCGGGCCGGAGGTCGCTGGTGCTTTGCTGGTCTCCACCCATCCACCACCAACCGAACGCTGCGCAGCCGACGATGATTGCGGCGGTAAATGCGGGAATTTTTCTTTTTCTTCGACGTCTGGCCAAGGAAGTGCCTCCCTGCGGAAATCCCCCCACGAGCGAGGAAGTTTCGAGCGTCAGCCGATACCCAACGGAGTCTTGCCCAGCATAGTCATCGTGCGCGGGATTGCAAACCAAGAAAAAAGGAGACGACGGCGAAAGGTCTGAGGCTGCCTTGACGTTGGCGGCTGGTGCATCTTCAATGGCCAACCACGGCGCGGGCGAGAACGCGCGGCGCCCTCAAACGGCCGGCGGACCGGGAAAGGCGATCAGGGAAGATCATGGCGATGTTCAAAACGACCTGGCAGGTGGACAGCCCTCATGGAGTGTGCGCGGTTACCGGGCACAAGCTGGAGGAGGGGGAGGAGTTCTACACCGTTCTTTTCGAAGAGGGTGAGACTTTCCGGCGGGCGGACTACAGCCTGGGGGGATGGCAGGGCGCGCCGGAAGGGGCATTCTGTTTCTTCAAGACGCGGGTGCCGGTCAGTCGGAAGCGGAAACGGCTGCTGGTGGATGACGATCTGCTGGTGCAGTTCTTCCTGCGGCTGGCGCGCGAAGTGGAACCGGCCCGCGTGCAGTTTCGATTTGTGCTGGCGCTGATCCTGATGCGCAAGCGAAAACTGCGCTACGAAGGCACTACCAGTGTTGGGGGCGTTGAAACCTGGGACATGACGCTGGTGAAGGACCAGTCCCGGCACACGGTGGTCAATCCCCGACTTTCGGACGCGGAAGTTCAATCGGTGAGCGCACAATTGAGCGCCATACTCCACGGCGACATGGGGCCCTGGGCGCAGGAACTGGCGAGCGAGGAAGATGCGCCGGATCATCCCCAGGAAGGGGGGATCGCCGACGATGGGCATTAACGCGACCTGGCGGGTCCACAGTATAGCCGGTGCATTGGCGGCAACCTTGGGCGGGATTGGCGGATGCCATCGTCCCGTGGTGCGGGTGCCGTTGGAAGCGCTGCCGTTGGCGGATGCGGCGCGCATTGTCAATGCGAACATAGCGGCGATTCCCGGAACGGTCCGGGCAATCGGCACGGTGGACGGCCACGTACGGCTCGAGGGACGGCGGCGGAGTTACCACGCCGACGGAACGCTTTTCTACCTTGGGCCGCGAAACCTGCGCTTTGACCTGAGGAAGTTCGGCGAGTCGCAAGTGCTGGTGGGCTCGAATCAGGAGGCGTACTGGGTATACACAAGGGATGATGAGCAATTCTATTGCGGTCGCCATGACCGGGAGGACGACCTGCCGGAGGGCATTCCCCTGCGGGCGGATCAGATGATCGACGCGCTGGGGCTGCGACCGATTCCGACGCACTGGCTGGGTCCGGGCGGTGTTCGCCAGGTCCAGCGCATAGAGGACGAGCATCAGCAGGTGATGTTTCTGCCGCGCGACGATCGCGGGCAGTTGGTGCTGGAGAAAGAGTATTGGCTCGATCGGTTTGCGCCGCGACTGGTGCGACGGGTAATCTTTCGAGATTCGAGGGGCGACGTGGTGATGGACGCGCGGCTGGACGGGTATCGCCGCCAGGATCTGGGCGACGTGTTCCTGCCGGGGGAAGTTTCGGTGAGCTGGCCGCAATCGGATAGTGCGTTGCGTTTTCAGATTCGCAAGTGGTCGCTGGTGAGCGAAGTCACGGAGTCGAGTATTCAATTCGCCGCGCCCCCGGCCTGCCAATTCGATTCGCGAACCCATTAAGGCAGGTGAGCTGCGCCGGTGATCACGCTTCGCCGCAGCGGGGGCTTGCCTTGCCGCGGACGCAGGCCTTCACCATAATGCCATCGATGCCTTTCCCTGCACCCGCGAATCGCGCACGACGCCGAATCTCCATGTTTGGACGACCTCTCCGATTGATGCGCATTGCACTGGTCCTGGTGAGTTCGGCGCTGGCGAGCGACGCGAGCCTGGCCGCGGATCCGCAGGAACTCGTGCTGGTCGGCAATGACGAGATACTCTGGGTGTTCCAACGCCAACCGGAACCGGATGGAACGCTGTTGCTGCGGTTTGCGTATCGCAGCGCCGGTGACGCCACGGCAGGGCGGTTTTTCGCGTTGCGCAACGTTGCCACCGGCAGCATTCGCTTCGCCGCGGTGAGAGAGACCCAACTCCATGCCATCTATCGCGACGGGACGCATCGCCGCTATGCGCCGCGTGCGTCGCTCTGGGAGGCTACGCCTTCGCGAACGCAATTCAACGAACTCACCCTTCCGCGCTCTGCGTTGCCGTTGGCGCTGACGGCCGATCAGGAGCGGCCGGTGCTGTATGCGCTGGTCACGCACCGCCAGGCGCAGCAGATTGTCGAGGCTCGAACACAATCCGCTGCCTGGGACACGCCGGAGGGCGCGGAAACGGCGGCGCCGACGGATGCGCCAACGACCGTGCCGGACACGGAGCTGGTTCTGGTGCGTTACGCGCACGGTCAATGGGAGCTGGATCGTGCCGGTCCGGAGGGCCTGGGGCCGCATTTTTCGTCGTTGATCCTGTTGGCGCGCGGCGGCGTCGTTCACTGCCTGCACCGGTTTTCGCCCGACGGGGCCGGCTACCGCCATCACGTCTCTTCCGGGATCAACACGGACTGGTCGACCGTGGCCACCCTTTCGTTTAACGACGTGCCCAGCGCCCTGGCTGGCGGCTGGACGGGGGAAGATCCGGTGGTGCTGGCGGTTCTCCGCCGGTCGGACGGACACGCGGTACAGCCCTTTCGGTTCACCGACGGAAACTGGCGGACGGGCGCGGAACTTCAGGAGGACGGGGGCGCGGCGCTGCGGCTCCAACATCCGTTTGCGGTGGGCGTGTTTGCGGGACGAATGGCGGTGGCGATTGCCGACCGCGGCGGCGAAGCGCGAATGGCACTCTGGGATTCCGAGTCTCGCACGCCGGTCGAGCCATGGACGACGGTGAAGGCACTTTCTCGTGCGCCGCAGCCGGTCGTAAGCCCTTCAGCATCGATGCTGCTGCAATACGCGGTGCTGGCGGGGATTCTCTCGGCAATCTTCATCTGGCGGCGCGACAGCGTGCTTGTCGAAGTGCCGTTGACCGCCCACGCGGTGTTGGCGCCGCTGGGGCGCCGCGCGGCCGCGCTGCTCATCGACGTCGTGCTGGTTTTTCCATTCTGGGGAGCGGCGTTGTACGTCATGGTTCTGCGGCAGGGGCTGGATGTTGCGGAATACGCGCAGGCGACACCGGCGGCGCAATCCGCGACGCGATTTCTTTTTCTTCCGGTGATGGGAAGCATTGTCGGCGTGTACACGGCGGTGATGGAGTTGGCGGCGCGAACGACGGTGGGTAAGCGGCTGCTGGGTCTGTATGTGGTCGGCCATTCCGGCAAGCCGTGCGGGCCGGGCGCGATCCTGGTGCGCAACGCGTTGCGCTGCGTGGAGTTTTACTTTCCCCCGCTGGTGCTGCTGGTGGTGCTGACCCCCGCGCGGCAGCGGCTGGGTGACATTCTGGCGCGCACGGTGGTGCTGGCCGGTCAAGTGCCGGACCGGACGAAGGTAGCGCCGGGGGTTGAAAGACCAAGTGACCAGCAGGAGGAGGAGTAAGCAGGTTACTCGGCGCGCCACACGGTGCCGTCGGCGCGGTCCTCCAGCGTGATCTTCCGCTCCGCCAACAGGTTGCGGATGAGGTCCGCGGACTCGAAGTCCTTTTTCTTGCGCAAGTGCTGGCGGATGTGGATGAGCACCTGCATGGCTTTGTCCATCAGGCCGTCGTCGGCGCCGGTCTTTTTCGGTGGCGGCTCGAGGAACAACCCGATGGTTTGCGCCGTGGCGATGAGCCGGCCGGCGGCGTGCAGCGCATCGCGTTTCGCCGAATCAGCCCCGCCGGACTCGAGCCGCTCCTGCTCCACATGGCGATTGACCGCCCCGGCCCACTCGAACAAGGCGGCGATGGCGCCGGCGGTGTTGAAATCTTCGTCCATGGCGCGAACGAATTCGGCCGCCTGCTCGTCACAGGCCGAAGCAAGCGTGGCGCTGGCGATGGCGCCGTCGGCCGTCGCGACCCCATAGGGCGATGCGCCGCTGACCCGCTCCACGCGCTCGAACAGACGATAGAACGTATCCAACCCCTTCCGCTTGCTTTCGATTTCCGCCTCGGAGTACTCGATGGGCCGGCGATAGTGCGTGCTCAGCACGAAGAAGCGGATCAACTCGCCGGGATAGGTGGCCAGCAGATTGTGCAGCGTCATGCGCAGCAGCGCCGCCTGCATTTCCGGGTCGGTGTCGGACTTGGCCACCTTCTTGGTGTTGAAGCGGGTGAGCCCGTGGTGCAGCCAGTACTTGGCGAAGGGCTTGTCGGTGCAGGTTTCCGACTGCGCCGTCTCGTTCTCGTGGTGAGGGAAGATCAGGTCCATGCCGCCGCCGTGAATGTCGAAAGTCTCGCCCAGGTAGCGCATGGCCATGGCGGAGCATTCGATGTGCCAGCCGGGCCGGCCTTTGCCCCAGGGGGAGTCGAACTTGACCTCATCCGGCTCGCCGGGCTTGGCCGCTTTCCAGAGGGCAAAATCGCCGGGGTTGCGCTTGTCCCCGCTTTGCAGGTCGCGCTGGCCTTCCTGGTCTTCGACACGGCGATTGGACAACTTGCCGTAGTCGGCGTCCTTGGTCACGTCGAAGTAGACGTCGCCGCCGGACACGTACGCGGCATCGCGTTGCTGTAGGCGCTGGATGATGTCGATGATGTCGCCGATGTGCTCCGACGCTTTGGGCATAAGGTCGATGCCGTCGACGTGCAGCGTTTTCATCGCGGCCAGGTAGTCCCCGGTCACGCGCTCGGCGAGCGCGAGAGTGGACGTGTTCTGTTTTGCGGCTTCAACGATAAGTTTGTCGTCCACGTCGGTGATGTTCACGACCCAGGTGACCTGGTAGCCGCGAAAAATGAGGTAACGCTTGATGGCGTCAAAGATGATCGGTCCGACCGCATGGCCAATGTGGCTGGGCTTGTAGACCGTCGGTCCGCACAGGTAAATGCCCACGTGACCGGGGCGCACGGTTTCGAACGGCTCTTTGGTTCGCGTCAGCGTGTTATACACAACCAGACCCATACGGCAGTTCCTTGATCGTGGCGGCCGGGCAGCGCGGCAATCAGCGTTGCATGTAGACCAGTGCTACGGCGGTGCAAGCGATGGCATCGGCATGCCCCAACGGGCCCAGCCCCTCGTTGGTCTTGGCTTTGACGCTAACCGCATCGGGCGCCAGCTCCACGAGGGCGGCAATGCGTTCCGCCATTTGCCGCTTATAGGGCGAGAGTTTCGGCGCTTCGGCGTGGACGATAACGTCCAGGTTGCCCACCCGAAAGCCTTTCTCGTGAACCTTGGCGACTACTTCACCGAGCAATTTTCGGCTGTCGGCGTCCTTGAATTTCGGGTCATCGTCGGGGAATAGATCACCGATATCGGGCAAACCGGCGGCCCCGAGCAGGGCGTCGGACACGGCGTGCAAGACGACGTCGGCATCGCTGTGTCCGATCAGACCCTTGGCGTGGGGGATCTCCATTCCCCCGATAATCAGTCGGCGGTTTTCCACCAGGCGGTGAATATCGTAGCCCACACCTACGCGAATGGTCCGCTCCATGGTGTATCCTTGCCGAGGACGGCTTTCTGCCCCTGTCCGTTGCGCCTAAACCCCTACGCTATAGGTATCGCCACGCGGATTCAAGCCCCGGACAGGCTCGGCGGCGCCTTCCTCCGATAAGCGGCGCTCACGACGGCGCCCTTGCCTTGAAACCTGGGTGCCGCATAAAGTGGGTCAGACGATCCCCTTGTGTGGCCCCCGCGACGGCAAGCTCCCTTTTCGACAGGCGGGACTACAGGACGCATGGGATCCGGTCGCGCGCCGGGGATGGTCCAGGGGGAGGAACCACATGATTGTCCACGGGATTCACAGCACACGCTTGATCGTTTCGGCGCTGGCGGTAGCGGTTTGTCTTTTCGCGGTCGGCTGCCCCCCTCCCGCGGGAAACAACAACGGCAATACCAACACGAACGGCAACGACAACGATCCGCCGCCGCCTGCGCCCACCGATACCGACGGCGACGGGGTGCGCGACGAGATCGACGAGTGCCCCGCCACGCCACCGAACACCACGGTCAATGAAGTGGGCTGCCCGATCAGCGCACCTGGGTCACCCGATGCCGATGAGGACGGCGTGGGCGACGATGTGGACCAATGTCCGAACACTCCTGCGGGCGCGGCGGTGGACAGTAACGGCTGCGCTGCCAGCCAGCGAGACACTGACAACGACGGCGTCACAGATGACCTGGATCAATGTCCGCGCACACCGGCAACAGTTACAGTGGATGACGTGGGTTGCCCGGTCAGCGCCCCAGGCACGCCCGATTCCGACGGCGACGGCGTCAACGATGACATTGACCAGTGCCCCGCCACTCCAGAAGGAACGGAGGTCGACGCCAACGGCTGCCCGCTGGAGGATGCAGACGCGGACGGCGTGTTCGATGACGACGATCAGTGTCCGAATACACCGGCAGGGGCCGCCGTGGATGCCGAGGGCTGTGCGGCCAGTCAGCGCGATGCCGACGGCGACGGCGTGACCGATGACCTTGACGAGTGCCCGGTCACCCCCGCCGGAACGGTGGTCGATGCCGCCGGGTGTCCCACGGGCGGGGGCGGTGGGATCCCGACGGGACCGGTGTGCGGCAACGGCACGGTGGAGACCGGCGAACAGTGCGAGCCGCCGAACACGTCGCAGTGCGACGCCAACTGTCAGAACACGATCGGCGGCGCGCTGGCCAACAACAACTGCGCCAACCCCACGGCGATCGGCGAGACTTCACGCTCCTTTACCAACACGGGGGCAACCACTGACGGTCCCGATCAGCCCGGTCACTGTGTGGTGCAAGGCTACACGCAGGTCGACGCGGACATCTGGTACTGTTACACGGCCACCTGCACGGAAGAAGTGGTGGTCAGCCTGTGCGGCAGCAGTTTCGACACCAAAGTGATGGTCTATAACGGTTGCGGGTGCCCGAGTGCGCAGCCATTGGCGTGCAGCGACGACGACTGCGGGACGGGAACAGACTCGCGCACGACCTTTTCGGCGACCGCGGGACAGTCCTACATGATTCGGGTGGGCGGCTTTGAAGGGGTAACGGGCCTCGGCCGGCTGAGCGTTTTCTGTTCGAGTGATCCGACTCGCGGAACCAACGCCTGCATCAACGGCAGCGGAGACTGCTTTGCCGCGCACGCACAGCCGGGCTGTGAAACCCAGAGCACATGTCAACAGGTATGCGCCGTGGACCTGTTCTGTTGCGACAGCGAATGGGATGACGTCTGCGGCGAGAAGGCGGACGGCATCGTCAACGGCTTTCCGACGTGCAGTGCGTCCGGTGCGGGAAGCTGCCTGTCCGCCCACACCAATCCCGGCTGCAACGATCTGAATTGCGCAACCACTCCTGATGCGACCGATACCGTGTGCCAGGCCGTCTGCACGCAGGATCCCTTCTGCTGCCTGAGCGAGTGGGACGATTTCTGCGTGGAGAGCGTGGGGTTCGAATGCGGTTTGTTCGCCGCGTGCGTAAACGGTACGGGAAGCTGCTTCTCGGCACGTACCACGCCCGGCTGCAACCTGGAAGCCTGCTGCAACGCGGTGTGCGTGGACGACCCGGATTGCTGCAACGTGGCGTGGGACACAGTCTGCTCTGATCGCGCAGTGGCCTTGCGGCAGCAGGGCGTTTGCCGATAGTCGGACAAGGTAGGAGCAACGGTCGCGCTCATTCGCCGGACGTGGCGCACCTTCAACCTCCACGGGGAATGGAACGTCCGGCGGTTCGTTGGCTCTTGCGCGGTTTCCCGCTATAACCCTTGCATTAGGTCTGATTAGCAGGGGTCTTATGCCGCCGCGTCCTCGCATCCTGTTTCTGTGCACCGCCAATGCCTGCCGCTCGCAGATGGCGGAAGCCATTGCGCGGCACGTCGGCGGCGCGCGGCTGGAGGCGTTCAGCGCGGGGGCGCGTCCTGCGGGGTTCATCCACGAACTGGCTATAGAGGCCATGCGGCAACTGGGCGTATCCCTGGAGGGTCAACGTTCGAAGGGTTGGGACGAGTATGCAGAATCCGGCTTTGACGCGGTGATCACGCTTTGCGACGCCGCCGCTCACGAGAACTGCCCGGTGTTCCCGGGCCAGCCTATTCACGTCCACTGGTCCGTTCCCGATCCCGCGTACTTTCCAGGCAGTGACGATCAACGTATCGAGTTCACGCTGCGCGTGGCGGAGAGTCTGCGGCGCAAGATCGAAGGACTCGCGGCCCTTGATTGGTCCGGCCCACGGGACGAGCTGCAACGGCGCATTCAATTCCTGGCCGAGGTGTAACACCCGTGACACTTCCGTCGGATGATGAACGATTCATGCGCGCAGCGCTCGGCGAGGCACAAGCTGCGCTCGACGCGGGCGACGTGCCGGTGGGGGCGGTGGTGGCATACGACGGGGGCATCATTGGTCGCGGGCACAATCAACGGGAAGTCTTGCAGGATCCCACGGCGCACGCCGAAATGATTGCACTCACCGCAGCCGCGGCCGAGTTGGGAAGCTGGCGGCTGGAAGGCTGTACGCTGTATGTGACCCTGGAACCGTGCGTAATGTGCGCGGGCGCGGTCGTTCAGGCCCGGCTGCCCAGGTTGGTCTTTGGGGCCAGCGACCCCAAGGCCGGGGCCTGTGAATCGCTTTTTTCGATACCCATCGATCCACGTCTGAACCATCGGGTGGAAATGTGCGGCGGGGTACTCGCCGACGAGTGCGCGCACCTGCTCCGGAGTTTCTTCCAGGCGCAACGTGACCTCGGAAAAAAATAGGCTTTCCGCGAGGTGCGTTCTAAAAAAAAAGAGAGCAGCGAATGGCGCGAGCATCGCGCGCATTCGCCGCCGTTCAAGAACCGGATGACCCGGGATTAAGGACGCTACCGTTCGTTGCGGAACCACACGATGGCGTCGTTGGTCAGCCCGCTCAAACTGTTGCGGTCGAGCGTGACCACGATGTCGTTGCGCCCGTCGCCATCGAGGTCCACGATCGTGATGCCGTTCATGATCGAAGTGTCGGCGATTTCCTCGGCAGCCACGTTGGGGTCGGTGGTCGCAGCGGCGCCGGTGCCGCCCTGGGCGTCGTCGACGATCAGCGTCTCGGTCCACTGACTATACGGGTTGGTCGCGCTGGCGGCGCCGAACCAGGACAATCCACCCTCCGCTGCCGCGACGGCCTCGAGTCGCCCGTTGCCCGTCAGATCGCCCAGTGCCAGCGCCGAGGGCGTTCGCTCGCGGTACTCGGCCAGGGTGAAGACCTGCCATGGCAATGCCCGCAGCGGCGCTGTCGTCGCTCCGGCGGGTCCGCGGAACCACTGAATGACCCGGCCTCCACTGGAACGCACGACGACGTCGAGCAGGCCGTCACCATCGATATCGGCCACGCGGGCGATATCGGCGCCCGTAGCGATCTGGCCGATGGTCCCTGTTTGCCAGTTGCCGTCGGAAAAGTGGTAATCATCGGGAACATCAAGCGTCGGATTGCGATACCAGCGTACGTTGCCGGTGGGCGCATCGGGATAGGTTGCCACCACGTCGAGATCGCCGTCGCCGTCGATATCGCCCAATGCCACGCTCTTGATCGCCGTACCCTTCGGCAGCGCGTCGGGGATTACAGCGGCCGACCAGGTACCATCGCGTGCGGGGCCCCGGCCTTGATTGGTGAAGAGCACCGCCGCCTGCGTGCCGCCCTCGCCACAGGATGAGTTCCAGGCGGCGACGATGTCAACATTGCCGTCGTTGTTCATGTCCCCCAGAACCATGCTGGTGAATCCGCCAACCTCCGGCGACGCGGAGATTTCACCCGTTCCCTGGAGGAAGGAATTGCCCACCCGGACTTCTTGCCAGGCCAATGCGCGGTTCATCAGGCTGACGTCGCTCGGGCCGAAGTAAACCAGAATGATGCCGCCCAGACCCTCGACGGGACGTTCCTCGCTCAGGCATTCCGGGCCATCAAGCAGCGCCTGCTTCACGAGCACGACAATATCCTGCACACCATCGCCGTCGATGTCGGCGACCCCCAACCCAGCTACGGAAACCACGGGCACGCTTCCGGCGATGGTGACGGTTTCGAAACTCATGCCTCCCGTCGCAGTGCGCCCCTGCAAGTGAACCTGAACCGGCTGTGACTGATTCCACGCCGAGATCAGGTCCATTCGACCATCGCCGTTGAGATCGGCGGCCACCACGAACTGCGGTCCAGCCGAGTCCTCGCTGGGAGGATCGACCTGGATCGCGCGGAAAAAACTCCGCGTTCTTCCGGAACTGAGAAAATCGTCACGGTCCACGATAACGCCGGCGAAGCCGCCGCCGGCACAACCGCTGCCGGGCACGCCCAGCCCCAACGTGAGCATTGCCGAAACCACCAGCCATCCGCCTTTGGAGCGAGAAGCATTCATGAGCTATTTCCTCAGTGTGGACCTGAGCCGACCCTCTAGCGCCGACCCTTTGCGGATACCGCTGGGTTATCGGCACGCTGGCGGCGGGTCTTTTGGCACACATCCGGGAAACCTGAACGGGACCGATAAGTCTCTGGTGAGCTTCGTCGCCGGCTGCCAGCGTAGCCGTCGGCGGCTTGGCCGATTGCGGCGGGTGGGTTCGACGTTGCGGGCGCTCGGGCTGGTTTACTCTCGACGGGGGGCGAGGTCGGCTGAGTTTCGTGGGCGAAGGTCGGACGCGCTCAGGAAGGGCCAGCAAGTTGGCGGGGGACGGCATCGGTGGTCGCGGCGCGTCCTTGCCGGTTCTGGGTAGCGCCAAACCTGATTGCGGCAGTGCAAAACAACCTGAGGCTAAGAGTCCGCTTTGAGCTACGCCGCCATGCGATCGGTCAAGGCGGATTGATTCCCTACAGCCCCACAATCCGATAGCCCGCGTCCACGAAGATGTTCTCTCCGGTGACACCGCTGGATAGGTCGCTCGCCAGGTAGACGGCCGTGCGGCCGACTTCGCCCGCGTCGATGTTGCGGCGCAGCGGGGCCTTCTTCTGGACCCACTCAAAGATCTCGTCGATGCCGCCGACGGCCATGGCCGAGAGTGTCTTGATCGGTCCCGCGCTGATGGTGTTCACGCGGATGCCGAACTCGCCCAGCTCCAACGCCAGGTAGCGCGTGCACGCCTCCAGCGCTGCTTTGGCGACGCCCATCACGTTGTACCCCGGCACGGCCTTTTCGCTGCCGTAATAGGTCATGGCCAGGATCGAGCCGCCGCGGGTCATCAGCGGTTTGGCGCGCTTGGCGATGGCGACCAGCGAATAGGCGGAAATATCCAGCGCTTGGGTGTACACCTCGCGCGGCGTCTCCACGAACAGACCGGGTTTGAGATAGGCGCGATCGGCGTAGGCCAGTGAATGGACCACGAAGTCGAGGGTGTCGAAGCGCTCCTTGGCTGCGGCGAAGGTGGCGTCGAGGTCGACGTCCTTGGCTACGTCGCACGGCAGCAGCCACGGATCGGTGACGCCGATTTCCTCGAGCGCCTTGCTCACCCGGCGTTCGTTTTTTTCGCCCGGAAGGTAAGGAAAGCCGCACGCCGCCCCCTGCCCCAAAACCGCCTTGGCGATGTGGCAGGCGATGCTGCGGTCGTTGGCGATGCCGAATACGAGCCCTTTGCGGCCGGCGAGTAGATTCATGGGAATACTCTCTTCAAGCGGTCGGCAACCCGACCTGGATTTCTGTTGGTCTTCTATCGCGTACGCAACCCCGCTTCCGATGGCTGCGGCCTATCGTTCTGATGCGCTTCCGCGGCCCAGCATTGCGGCAATTTCCCGTTCCAGGTGCGGCAGTTTCTCCTGCGCGAGGTTCCAGATCAACTCCACATCCACGCCGAAATACTGATGAATGAGAATATCGCGAAGTCCCGCCAGGCGCTTCCATTGAACATTCGGGTTTCTGTGCCTCTCGTCGCTCGGAATGCACTTCGCCGCTTCACCGATGATCTCGAGATTGCGCACCACGGCGTCCACCGTTCGACCATCGGCGACAAATGTGCTGAAACTCAGCCCGTCAACGTATTGTCTGACCTTCCCGCAGGCTTCCAGGATATCGCGAAGATAGACTTCAGTCGAGCGCGACATCGACCGCCTCCTGCAAGATCGCGGCGCGCAAGGCGGGCTTGATGGCACTGAACAGCACCAGGTCTACGCGCCGCCCTAATCTCGATTCCAGCGCTTCCTTGACATCCATGTAGTTGTCGAAAGTCTTGGGATGCAGGTCTACCAGAAAATCGAGATCACTGTCACCGCGCAGACCTCCGCGAACGCACGAACCGAACAACGCCAGGCGACGGACACCCATCCCCTTCAGTTGGACGGCGTCCCGTTTAACCAGGGTCGCTACGGCCGATACGTCGAGCACCATCGATACGCTCCCACCGCCGCGCCGGAACCGGAACTTCGGAGGGTCCGGTGGTTGCCACCGCTTGACATTGCCCGGCCGGCCCGCCGTTCGGCGACGGCTCGGTGACCCCTGGGGCAACGGCGGTACATTGAACGGCCCGCTACGCCCTGGCTGAACATCAGAATACCCTTGGGTACGGATGTCAAACCAACTTCTATTGGACCCCCCCGAACCGCCGCTCGCGGCCCGCGAAATCGCGAATGGCCGCGTGCAGCTCGGCCTCGCCGAAGTCCGGCCACAACGCCGGGCACACGTGGATCTCCGCGTAGCTGATCTGCCAGAGCAGAAAATTACTCACCCGGCGCTCGTTGGCCGTGCGGATGAGCAGGTCCGGATCGGGCAGCCCGGCGGTAAACAGCGACGCCGAAATCCGGGCCTCGTCGATCGCGTCCGGCGCCAGCTTTCCCGCGCTCACCTCGCGCGCAATCCGCCGCACGCCCTCGACGATCTCATCCCGCGAACCGTAATTCAGCGCCAGGCACAGCGTCAGCCCGGGATTGTGGCGGCTTTCCGCCACGGTACGGTCCATCTCCTCCAGCACCCGCGGTGGCAGCCCCGCACGTTTCCCCACGTGCACGAACCGCACGTCGTTGTTCATGATCGTCTCGCGCTCGCCGATCAGGTACCGCACGTACAGGTCCATGAGGAATCCCACCTCGTCGGCGGGACGTTTCCAGTTCTCCGTGCTGAAGCTGTAGAGCGTGAGCGCGTTGATTCCCAGCCGGGCGCAATGGGTGACGATGCGCCGCACCGCCTTGGCCCCCTCCTCGTGGCCGCGAATCCTCGGCCACCCGCGCTGCTTCGCCCAACGCCCGTTGCCATCCATGATGATGGCGATGTGCCGCGGAAGCTGCCCGGGCGACAGGCCCAGCACGACGCGCGGATCAAGCGGTGGTTCGGTCATGCTGTTCCAATTCGCACTCGCCCGCTCAAACAATAGGTGACCAGACCATAACAACGCCGACCCGTGCCGCCGCGGTTCTCGCTTCTCGCGCAATGCGCGCCCCGAAACCGGAAAGCATACCGATTTACGTCGGCCGGGACCATTGGACCAGGGCAGCATAATACGGACAGCCGCCCCGCGCTGCCCCAATTAAGCTTCTGGCGGCTCGTCTACGCGGTTGGCGAGCACACGTCGATCGCCCGCGCGAAGGGTAAACCCGACGCGGTCGAGATGCTCCAGGAACGGTACGACGTACTTGCGGCTGGAGTTCAGCGCTTCGCGCACCTGCGCCACCGTAACACCCTCCGGACAGGCGGCGATCAGGTCGCGCACCTTCTGCCGGAGTTGCGATTCGCCCTCCGCAGACAGAAACATGCCAGGCTCGATCAGCACCAGTTCCCCCAGCGCCACCGCCAGCGTAGCCAGACGCTCGCGGCGCTTGCGGTCCGGCGCGCCGGGCAGCGGCCATTCGTCCAGGATAGGCGGCTGGAACCCACCCCCCCGTACCGCGCTAAGAATCCCCGCCAGCAATTTCTCGTCTGCCGCCGACAGCGCCGGAGCGAACGCCGGCAGGCACACGAACCGCCCCATCAGTTTCAGCGTGCCATTGGAAACCAGCCGATCGAACAACGGGCGGGCCAGCGGGCGGTCGGTCATCCGGCCGATCCAGCCGAGCACGGCATCGAGGGGCCGGCCGGGCAGGTCGGGGTGCGCGCGGTGAAATCGCTCCAGCCATCCGGCCAGGCGGTGGGCCAGGTCGTCGAGTGCCGCAGGAACCATGCAACGTTCGGTGTCGGAGACGCGGACAAGCCTTCCCTCCTGACGCAATCGCGCGTACACGGCAGGCAATTCCGCCACTTCGACCCCCGATCGAAGGCACACCTGCAAGTCACTGGGCGTTGTGAAGCCCGATGCCCGCAGCACCTGTTCCACCCGCTGGTCGGCCGTGCCGTCGAACAGCGTTTCCAGCGATTGGACCTCGGATTCGTGGGCGAGCCTCCGGCGGTGCGCCACCGGGCGCAACACGACACCCCCGCCGATGGTGTGCGCGGCGTTTTCGTCACGCAGTATGAAGCGCTGCCCGTACGCTGACGGAATGGCGCTGCCGCTGCGAAGTTGCGCAAAACCAGCGGCCCCGGGATCGAGTTGCGCTTGCCCCAGCAACACCACGCGCACCGCCAGCTCCGTCGTGCCGATGCACAGACGCATGACGCGGGCATTTTTCAACGGCCGGTCGCACCCCGCCAGCACGCGCAAGTGCACGTCCACCAGGTGCGACGGCTGAAGGTAGCCGGGCGTAGCCAACTCCGCCCCCCGCTCCAGGGCATCGCGGTCGATCCCGCTGAGATTGAGGGCCGCGCGTTGACCGCGATGCAGCGCGGCGGAGGCGGCACCGTGCGACTGCAAGTCACGCACCCGGCAGGTGAGCCCCCCGGGAAACACCTCCAGCGTGTCCCCCGCCGCCACCTCGCCGCGCAGCACTGATCCGGTCACCACGGTCCCGCGACCCTGCACGGTGAAGACGCGATCGACCGCCAGGCGAAATGGCCGCACCGCCGGCGACTCCGCAACGGATCGCGCCACCGCCAGAATCTCCCGCTTGAGCGCTTCGATACCCGCACCGGTGATCGACGAAACCGGGCACACCGCGGCCGCGGCCAGCGGTGTTTTGGCCAGATACTCTCGAATCTCCTCGGCCGCCAACTCGGCAAGGTCCGGCGCCACGGCGTCGATCTTGGTCAGCGCGACGACCGCATGGCGGATGCCCAGCAGATGGAGGATATCCACGTGTTCCCGCGTCTGGGGCATGACCGAGTCGTCGGCGGCGACCACCAGCAGGGCGACGTCGATGCCCGTAGCGCCGGCCACCATGGTGCGCACAAATCGTTCGTGCCCGGGCACATCGACGATCCCGAAATGCGCATCGTCGATGGTGAAATCGGCGAACCCCAGCTCGATGGTCATGCCGCGGCGCTGCTCTTCGGGAAGCCGATCGGTATCCACGCCGGTCAACGCGCGAACGAGCGAAGTTTTCCCGTGGTCGATGTGCCCGGCGGTTCCCAGGATAAAATGGCGCAGCGGGCGTTCACCTTGGTTCGATGCGGTCAACGCGTCGAGGGGTTGTTTTGCACCCGGCATGAACGCGATTATCGAAGTGTGCGATTCCACGGCAAGGGCGGGGAGCGGCGCCGTTGGACGAAAACGCGAAGAACGGCTATAGAGCAAGTCCATGACTCGAGGCACGGACGCGATCAAACCGCTGCTGGCGGACCTCAACCCGCCGCAGCGCGAGGCGGTATTGCACACTGACGGCCCCCTGCTCATCCTGGCCGGTCCCGGCAGCGGCAAGACGCGGGTGGTCACGCGCCGCGCCGCCCATCTGGCGCTCACGGTAGCGCGCCCGCGGCAGATCCTCGCGATTACCTTCACCAACAAAGCGGCCAAGGAGATGCGCGAGCGCATCGCGGCGCTGGATGTGGCCCCCGGAATGATCGTTAGCACTTTTCACGCCCTGTGCGCCCGATTGCTGCGGGAATACGCCGATCAGGCGCGCGTCCAGAGGAACTTCACCATCTTCGACCGCGACGACCGACGCAAACTGCTCAAGCAGGCAATTGAAGAATGCGACCTTTCTACGGAGCGCTTGACCCCTTCGGCCGCGGACACGGTCATCGGCCACGCCAAGAACGCCATGCAGACCGCGACCCAATTCGCGGCGCAGGCCAATGACTGGCGGGAACGCCAATACGCCAAGGTATACCTGCACTACGAGAAGCTGCTTCACGATCAGGGGGGGCTCGACTTCGACGACTTGTTGATGCGCATGGCCCTGACCCTGGCGGAGAACGACGAACTGCGGGAAGAGCTTTCCCGGCGGTTCCAATACCTGCTGATCGATGAGTATCAGGATACCAACGCCGCGCAATACCTCATCGCCCAGAAACTGGCCGAGGCGCACCACAACATCTGCGCCACCGGAGATCCCGACCAGTCCATCTACGGCTGGCGCGGGGCTAACATAGAGAACATCCTCAGCTTCGAGCGCGATTATCCGAGTGCGACGGTGGTGCGGCTGGAACAGAACTACCGATCGACCAAGCGCATCCTCGCCGCCGCCGACGCCCTCATCGCGGGCAACCTGCAGCGCAAAGCCAAGAGCCTGTGGACGGAAAACGACGACGGGCCGCCGATCCAGGTGCGCGAGGTGGAATCCGGCGACGAAGAGGCGGCGTACGTCGCAGACCAGATCGCACGCGCTTTGCAGGAGGGCGCCGCGGCGAGCCAGATCGCCATCTTCTACCGTATCAATGCCCTGAGCCGCGCGATCGAAGAGGCCTTCCTGCGCAAGGGAATACCCTATCAAATCGCGCGCGGCGTGGAATTCTACAACCGCAAGGAAGTCAAGGACGTCCTGGCCTACCTGCGCGTACTGGTCAACCCTGCGGACGAAATATCGCTGCTGCGGATCGTCAATACACCGGCGCGGGGCATCGGCGACACCACGGTGCGACGGCTCGTCGAGCGGGCGCGCCAGAGCGGTCGCGGCGTCCACGATGAGCTTCGTCGGCAGGAAACGGTCGAAGCCCTCGGGCGCTCCGCGGCACGAGTCCAACAATTCGTCCTGCTGCTCGACAAGCTGCGTGCGGCGCTGGAGCTGCCGCCGCCGCAGGCGCTGGATTTCGTCATCAGTCAGTCGGGCCTGCGCGCCATGTACGCCGCGGAAGGTGATTCGGCCGAGGATCCGTCCGCCAACCTCGACGAACTGGTCAGCGCGGCTTCGGCCTTTCACCAGGAGCAGCCGGAAGCCACGCTCGTGCATTGGCTGGAGCACGCGGCGCTGATCAGCGACGTAGACGCGGTAATGGACGGCAGCGGCGCCGTGACGCTGATGACACTGCACGCGGCAAAAGGGCTGGAATTCGACACGGTGTACATGATCGGACTGGAAGACGGGCTGCTGCCGTTTCGAAGGCATGACGACGCGGGCGTGGACGAAGAGGAAGAACGGCGGCTCTGCTTTGTGGGCATCACGCGGGCGCGCAAGCAGTTGACGCTGCTGCGGGCGCGCTATCGTTTGATTCGCGGCGTGACCGAACGGACGGTGCGCAGCCCGTTCCTCGACGAGATGCCGGGCGATCAGGTAGAATGCCAGGGAGATGGCCAACGCCGCGACAGGAAGAGCCGCGCCGCCGCCACGGTGGGTAAGCTCCCCCCGGACATCGCCGAATGGGGCGTGGGCACGCTGGTACGACACCCGGAATACGGGCTGGGCCAGATTCAGTTATTCTATCGCGGGGCCAGCCGCACGCACGTGGACGTGCATTTTCAAGAAGGATCGCGGCACTCGCTGATCTTGGAGCACGCCGACCTTACGCGGGTCGAATTCGACGACGTGGACTGAGCGCGCAAGCGATGTCGGAAGGGAGGAACCCATGCGACATGCCGTCATCATGGCTGGGGGCGCCGGCGTGCGCCTCTGGCCCTTGAGCCGCAAGAACCACCCCAAGCAGCTCCTGCGCATCTTCCAGGGCACCAGCCTGCTGCGGCAGTCCTTTGAACGGGTCAGCGCCCTGCTGCCGCCCGAGCAGATCCACATCATCACCAGCCAGGCACACCTGCCTGTGGTTTCGGCAGAAATCCCGGAATTGCCCGCGGCGAACCTGTTCGGCGAGCCGATCGGGCGCGATACGGCCAATGCCGTGGGGCTGGCCGCCGCCATCCTGGCGGAGCGTGATTCGGAGGCCGTGGTCGGCGTATTCACCGCCGACCACATCATCGCGCCGCTGGATCGATTCCGCGAAGCGGTCGAGCGCGCCTACGCCATTGCCGAGCAGCAGCCCGACGCGCTGGTGACCATGGGCATCCGTCCGATGCGCCCGGACGCCAATTACGGCTACGTGCGCCGCGGCGAGCGACTGTCGGACGGCGTGTACGTGGTCCGCCAGTTCACCGAGAAGCCCAACGTAGCCGAGGCGATGAAGTACCTCGCCAGCGGCGAATACTACTGGAACAGCGGGATGTTCGCCTGGCGCGCTGCCACCATTCTCGACCAGATTCGCAAGCACCTGCCGCAGTCGTATGAGCCGATCCGGGAAATCGCGCAGGCGTGGGGAAGCGACGGGCGGCAGGCCAAGCTGGAGGCGATTTATCCCAAGCTGATGAAGATCAGCATTGATTTTGCAGTGCTGGAGCGCGCCGAACGGGTGATCGTGGTGGAGATGGGCTGCCAATGGGTGGACGTGGGTTCCTGGCCGGCAATCGAAACGGTGCTCGAAGCCGATGCGGACCATAACATCACCGCTTGCGCACAAGTGTCGCATCTCGGTTCGCGCGGCAACATCGTGATCTCCGAGGAAAAGCACCTGGTGGCGACCATCGGCGTGGACGATCTGGTGATCGTGCACACGCCGGACGTGACGCTGGTGTGCACCAAACGCGACGCGCAGAGCATCAAGGAACTGGTGGACAACGTCCGCCGCGAGCACGGCGAGCATTATCTTTGAATTGGGCCGGTGGCCCGGGTGTGCGGCTTATCCGCGACCGGGAATCAACACACCACGATCGCTCGCCACTTGTATGGCTTCTTCATACCCCGCATCCACGTGACGGAAGATGCCCATGGCCGGGTCGGCAGTGAGGACGCGCTCCAGTCGCGCGTCGGCCTCTTTCGTTCCGTCGGCGACAATCACCTGACCGGCGTGGATGGCATAGCCGATGCCCACGCCGCCGCCGTGGTGCACGCTGACCCAGGTCGCGCCGCAGGCGGTGTTGACCAGGGCGTTCAGGATCGGCCAGTCGGCGATGGCGTCGGAGCCGTCCCTCATGCCTTCCGTCTCGCGATTGGGCGAGGCCACGCTGCCGCAATCGAGGTGATCGCGCCCGATAACGATGGGCGCGGAAATCTCGCCATTGCGCACCAGTTCGTTGAACACCAGCCCCATGCGGGCGCGCTCGCCGTAGCCCAACCAGCAGATGCGCGCCGGCAGCCCCTGAAAAGCGACGCGCTCGCCCGCCAAACGAATCCAGCGGCACAGGTGCTCGTTTTGCGGAAACGTCTCGAGGACCGCGCGGTCCGTGCGGGCGATGTCCTTCGGATCGCCGGAGAGCGCCGCCCAGCGAAACGGCCCCTGCCCCTCGCAAAAGAGCGGCCGCACGAAGAGGGGCACAAAACCATGGAAGTCGAAAGCGTTGGCTACGCCGGCCAGCTTGGCCTGTCCGCGGATGTTGTTGCCATAGTCAAAGGTCACCGACCCGCGTCGCTGAAGTTCCAGCATGGCGCCAACGTGTTCGGCCATGGCGCGCATGGATTCCGCGATGTAACGCTCGGGGTCGGACTCCCGCAGCTTGTTGGCCTCCGGCAGCGTCATGCGGTTGGGCACATAGCCGTTCAGTGCGTCGTGCGCCGAGGTTTGGTCGGTCAGCATGTCCGGCGTGACGCCGCGCCGGACCAGCTCCGGCAGCACGTCGGCGCAGTTGCCCAGCAGGCCGACGGAAAGCGGCCGATTCGCCTGCACCGACTCCTGGCACCAGTCGAGCGCCTCGTCCAGGTCAGCGGTGGATTGATCGAGGTAGCGCGTCTTCAGGCGCCGTTCGATGCGCTGAGGGTCCACCTCGATGCACAGCGCCACTCCCTCATTCATGGTGCACGCCAGCGGTTGTGCTCCGCCCATGCCGCCCAGTCCGCCGGTGACCAGCAACCGACCCGCCAACGAGCCGCCGAAGTGTTGCCGGGCGCAAGCACCAAAGGTTTCGTAGGTCCCCTGAACGATGCCCTGGGTGCCGATGTATATCCAGCTTCCCGCGGTCATCTGCCCGAACATGGTGAGCCCCAGCGACTCCAGCCGCCGGAACTCTTCCCACGTCGCCCAATGCGGGACCAGCAACGAGTTGGCAATGAGCACGCGCGGCGCATCGCGGTGCGTTCGCAGAATGCCCACCGCGCGTCCCGATTGAACGAGCAACGTTTCGTCGTTTTCGAGTGACTTCAGCGCCGCGACGATTCGATCAAAGTCGGCCCAGCTCCGCACTGCCTTACCGCTGCCGCCATAAACGACAAGCTCGGCGGGGTTCTCGGCCACTTCCGGGTCAAGGTTGTTCATCAGCATGCGCAGGGCTGCTTCCTGCTGCCAGCCCTTGCACGACAACGTAAGTCCTCGTGGCGCTCGAACGGTCATGGGTTTTGCGGCAGTGTTCATCGTACTAGTCGACACGACATGATCTCCGGAACGATCGCAATGTTGCGAATGCGCTGCGGAGCGAACCGGTCAGGGTCCGCAAACCGCTTCAGCCATGGTAATGGCATTGCTACGTCATGCCCAGCCGCTCGGCTGCGGGGTCAACAAGGACTGCCGTTCAGGATTGCTCCGTTCTTGCGTGGTCTTACCGCCTGAGACTTGGCAAGGGCTATGACTTCTTCGCTGTCCGCTCGGCCGTTTCGGCGATGTGCCATCGTTGGGAGCCTTCCACCGCTTTGATGTTGATAAGGTCAGGACCGGCGGCGCCGTTTCGCGGAATGGCCGGCTTACCGGGAACGACCTTGCCGTTCTCGGACGCCTTCTCCACCACCGACGACCCAACCAGGCGGACGCGGAACTTCGAACTGCCCAGTGTGACGACTTCGTCGGCGCGGAGCACGCGGAAATGAATGGGCTCCTCGTTAACCAGGGTTCCGTGATGGCTGACCAGGTCTGCCAAAGCAGGGTAGCCATGGTAATTGATCAGCATGGCATGGGCGCGCGACACGCGATCGTCTGCAAGGGTGATGTCGCAACCCGGATGCCGGCCGATCACGCAGATATCGCGGCCGGGATGGAGGAGCCGTTTGGTTTCCAGGTGCTCGAGCGCCACCACGCGGGGTGCCGGCTCAAGCCCGAGCAAGCCCTCGCCAGCGTCGTCACCGTTATGGACCTGTAGCTCAACGCGAAACTCCCACGGGTGGATTTCCAGCACGTCGCCGTCGGAGAGCCGCTCCTGTTCCAGCTTGAGTCCGTTCAGCCGTGTGCCATTCTGGCTGGCGAGATCCACCGCGAACACCTTGGGCCCCAGACAGACGATGGCGGCATGCACCGGAGAAACCGTCTCGTGGCGCAGGGCTATTTTGCACCCCGCGCGCGCGCCCAGTAGCGTGATCAGCCGGTGACAAGCCACTGGCTGCCCGTCCTTGCCGAATAATTGTGGTACAAGGCGAATGCGCGGAGCGGCCTCCGGCAGGGTTGGAATGATGTCGGGTTGTACCTGAGCAGTCGTCAAGAATTCGCAGATCGTGACGGACGCATTACAACTCACCCCGACCGCCCGATCTCTCCTCTGCCAGAATCATGATTATTGATCCCCAAAGCAGTATAGGCCCTTTGCGGTGATGATTCCAGTAATACTTCCGGGATCAATGCAAATAAACCCTACTTTATGTCGGCAGGGGACCGCGTCCGGTAAAGATCGCCTCCGGTCTACCCGCGCAGCAACCCTGCTACAGGGAATCCAAGGGAGGACCTCGGACCCGCCGCGTGCCGGAGAATGACCCGGAGGCGCGTGTCCGCGAGCCTATCGCTCATCAATCACGACCCCAGGTCGCGGTCGAGATTACCCAACTACTACCGACGCGGGGCAGGCCCGAAGCGATTCTTGCCCCATTCTCTGTGGTTTTTCGCCACCGGTGCCGCGCCGTCGCCTGCTTCCCCCCGGGCAACCAGCTATACCTGGTCAAGCTGCAAGAATTCGATCATGTACTGGTCGTAGGTGTCCTGGCCATGCTTGGTGCTAAGCTGGAGACCAAGTTCGTTGATTACCTTAGTTCCCATCCCGATCCACTCGCGCCAGCATCCCTGACAAACATGCCCGAAGACACGTTGGCCCAGGTCGCCCTTAAAGGGGGGCTTGCCCAATTGACCCTCCGGCCGTCCGCAACGAACACATTGAAAACCTTCCGCCCCGCCGGCGGGTGCCTCCGTGCCATCGACCGTCACTTTTTGCAGCACGGGCACCGACGCACCCCACGACTCCAACAATCCGATCAACGCCTTGCAGGGCATGCGGTCACCTTGCGCATCGGCCACCTGGACACCGCGCGTAGCCGTCACAATCGCTTGATCACGGTTGCCCGCCTGGTCATGCGCCTCGCTGAGCAACTGATACGCCTTGGACATGCGCGGATTCAGTTCAATCACGCGCGCAAGCGAAGCGGCGGCCTCCTGGAAACGCCCGGCCTCAAGATACGCGCGGCCCAGGCTGAAGTGGCCCAGTTCATTTTCCGGATCTTCCTCGGCCATTTTCTTGAATTGTTGGATGCGTGGATCGTCGCTCATGATCAAATCCCCTGAACAATGTGCGAATGCGGCGCTAACCCGTCCCGTCCCGGCACTTACCATATCCGGTCCTTCGCCCCGCGGCAAAGTTCCTGACCAGACTTCGAAATGCGGTTCTACGCTTTCCCTCCCATACTGCCGGCCGAACACAGTGGGTGCTTCGCGACCACCCAGCGCAAAGGCGATCGAAAGTCACCCGCGGAGAAAGAACTCCATCAGTTCATGGCCGTTCTCAATGAACAGATCTGCTTCTCTCGCGGACGTCTCACCGAAGGAACGCGACACAACGCTCGGAATCCGCGTGCCGGCCAGACAAAAGGGCGGGGGCGCCGCGGAGTGGACCCTGGTTTCCACCGGTGTGGGGTGATCGGGAGCGATCAACATCCTCCACGCTGGAAAACCGCGCAGCCGTTCCATCAGCGGACCCACGATTTCCGCATCCACCCGCTCGATGGCGTTTACCTTGGCGGCCGCGTCGCCCAGGTGCCCCGCTTCGTCCGGCGCCTCCACGTGAACCACGACGAGATCGAACTGTTCCAATGCCTGCACCGCAGCGCGACCTTTGGCGCCGTAATCGGTATCGAGATAGCCGGTGGCTCCCGGCACGTCGATCAACGTCATGCCCACACTTTGCGCTATGCCCCGGATGAGGTCCACGGCGGCGATGCACGCGCCGCACACGCCGAAGCGCTGCGCAAAACCGGGCAGCGTCCGGGGTCGGCCCTGCCCCCACAGCCAGATGTCGGTGGCCGGGTTTTCGCCCAGGTCGGCACGCACCAGGTTGATTTCGTGCCCGGCCAGCAACTCGCGGGCCCGCTCCATGACCATGCGCACGCGATCGGCGCCGCGCCCCTTGGGCAGATGCCGCGCCACCGGTTCACCGGGAAAATCGTGCGGCGGCGTGCATTGCACTTCGATGTGCCGCGCGTCTGAAAGGGTCATCAGGTTGCGATAGGAAACCCCCGCGTAAAAGCGACAGCCAAGATCGCGGAGCTTTGCATTCAGGTCGTCGATCAACCGTTCGGCCTCGAGCGGCGCGATGTGCCCGGCGGTGAAGTCCTGCATGGCGCCATCTGCGAGGGTAACGAAATTGCACCGGAAGACGAGTTCTTCAGAACTGATGCTCAATCCGCGCGCGACCGCTTCCAGCGCTGCGCGGCCGGGGTGGTGCACGCGCGGATCGTAACCGAAGAGTGACAAGGTGGCGACATCGCTGCCCGGCGAGAGACCGGCGGGCACGGTGACCACCCGCCCCAGCCGCCCGCTGCGCGCGAGGGCGTCCATGTTTGGTTTATGCGCCGCTTCCAGCGGCGTACGCCCGCCGAGCGCCGCCACGGGCTCATCCGCCGCTCCGTCGGGCAACAACATTGCATACTTGAAGGCTTCGTTTGCCGCCATTTCCAATGTCCCGTGTACCCTTCACCACTCTACTGCCCGGATGGTTGGCTGACGAATGTCGCCTGTCAAATGTGATTCGGCGAGTTTTCAAACGCGGGCAGGATGCGAATCTTGCATCACTCGGTGGCCGCTTCCGGGTTGTCAATGCGGATTCGGCTGATGCCCTCTACGCCGAAAGTCGCGATTCTCGATCAGTGCATGATAGCGATCAGGGAAAGCGAGGCCGACATTGACTTTGACCACGTTGACTCTACGATCGGGTCGGCTGGGATTATGGCGGTGCCGGGGTGTCGTCCCGTCTGAGCACAGGTGTTCGGTGCGTTTGCAGATTGACAACGAGTACGACCCTCTGGAGGCGGTGCTGGTCCACCGTCCCGGGGCAGAGATCGAACGCCTTACGCATGGCACTATGCGCAGCTTTCTCTTTGAAGATATCCCCTACCTCAGGCGGATGCAGCGCGAACATGACGCCTTCACCGCGCGCATGCGTGATCATGGTGTGCAAGTGTATTACCTCGAGGCGTTCCTTCAGGATCTGATACAGGAAGAGCCGACCCGTGCGGCGCTGCTCGGGTCCGTCTGCCGCGTCGAGGGCGTTCCGGCGATCAGCGAGGAACTCGTTTCGCTCAAACACTGGAACGTGCCCGCGCTGGTGGAAATGATGTTCGCCGGCCTCACCTACGCCGAGTTCCGCCAGCGCAGCGGACAGAGTATGGAAAGCACCGCCGACGACGAGTCATTCCTGTTGGCGCCGATTCCCAACGCGTACTTCAGCCGCGACCCGGCGGTGGTGGTTCACGGCGCCGCGATCTCCTGCAAGATGCACTACACGCAGCGCGTGCGGGAGACGCTGCTGATCCGCGCAGTGCTGGAAAACCACCCGGAATTCGCCGGCAACGCCATCACCTACGGGGGCACGTCCGAACCGACCGAGGACCGCCCCTACACCATCGAAGGCGGGGATGTCATTATCCTGTCACCCCAAGCGGTGCTCATCGGCGCCAGCGAACGGACCCGCAGCGAAACGATCGAGCGGCTGGCCGCCAAGTGCCTCCGCGTGGGGCAGGTGTTGCGCGTCTACGAGGTCCCCATCCCCACCGAGCGCGCCTTCATGCACCTCGACACCGTCTTTACGGTGATCGATCGCGGCGTGGTCCTGTGGTTTGCGCCGGTGATGGCCGACCTCAAGTACATTCACCGTTACGAACCCGTGGGCGGAAGTTCCGGCGTTCAGCGTGTGCCCGAAGACCGAACGCTGCCGGACATTCTCCGCGACGAGTTCGCCTGCGATCTGACGATCATCGAGACGGCTGGCGGCTCGCGGCACTTCGGCTCGCGCGAGCAGCGTACGGACGGCACCAATGCCTTCGCCATCGCTCCACGGGTGGCCGTCGTTTACGAACGCAACGAGCGTACCGCCGAGGCGCTGGAAAAGGCGGGGGTTCGTTGCGTGATCATTGAGGGCTCGGAACTCGTCCGCGGGCTTGGCGGCCCACGCTGCATGACCATGCCCCTGCGCCGCCGCGCGACCTGACGGAGCCTCGCATCCGTCAATCCAGATCAAACAAGCGGTTGTCGTCCGCCGGGCCAAACCAGCCGATGTCGTAACGTTGCGGCTGCGTTCGATACAGCCCGCTTGACCAGCTGAACGACCGGCGCTGCGACTCGACCCGCCCATCGCACCAGGCCGTATTCGCCCGGCCGCGATGGCGAAAGTGAATCGACGGATCCATGCGAAAGGTCGGAAACGCGGGCTGAAAGCGCGGCTCGACAAAGCTGTATTCGATCAGCCGATGGGCGGCGAAGGCCGCGTCGGCGAACATCAGTGTCTCCGCCGGCCGCCGGATAAAGCGCAGCGCCGCGCCGCCGCGATCGTCCCGCACGGTGTATTCCCTGCTGTCGCGTCGCGTAAGCTGCACTCCCAGGAACGCATTGTTGTATCCATAGCCGCCGTTGCCGCGCTCGAACCCGCCCGACTCATCCATCACCACCATTGCGGGAAATGTGGGACACTGCCGGATGGCGGCGTCTTGGCCAAGGTACGGCACCAGGGGTCCATGTCGCCCGTCGAACGGCCGCCCCACCAGGTCTCGCGTTCCATGCCAGCGATGCAGATTGCGCAGGAAGTCGGCCGCGCCCGGACAGTATGTGCCCGATTGGTCTTCCGCATAGTATCCGTTGGCCAGTGCCAGTTGCCGCACGTTGGAGGCGCACACGGTCAGCCGCGCCCGCTCGCGCGCGGTCGACAGCCCCGGCAACAGCAGCGAGAGCAGAAAAGCCAGCATCCCTGCGACGACCAGAAGTTCCAACAAGGTGAAACCGCGCGGCACGGGCGAAGGAACCGCGCTCGCGCACCGCGAATGCCGGCGCGTCGCTCTGGTTTTCGGCAGGCTTCGAGGTACTGTCCGGTCGCTCATCCTCGTGTTCACCGGGGGCCGGTCATGCGCGGCACGAACGCCGCGACATCAACCCATTCCACGATTCCGTCCGGTTGGCGGTCGAGCCGCCCACAGGCCTCGCCGCCCCTTCCTCCCTCCAGAAAGCACCGTTGCACCCAACCCACGTCGACCAGATCGATGTCCTCGTCCCCATCGGCGTCGCCGAAGGGATCGGGCGCCACGTCCGCCACCGCGTCGATCTCCGGTGACTTCTCGCCGATGGGCCCCAAGACCGCGTTCACGCCGTTGGTGATGCGGATGAAGTTGAACCCCGGCAGGTTGGCGCGCTCGCCCGTGGCGGCATCGATGGCCCAGGCGATGTCGAACGCATCGCCTCCGCCCGAACCCGGCGTGATCCCTACCGTGAACGGATCGTCGGGCACCGTGTAAAAGGCCTCGGGCGGCGTCATGGGAGCATCGACCACGTTGTCACCGTCCAGGTCTCCGAGCAGGAGCGTCGGAGAATAATCGCCATACCCGAACACGCCTTCGCTTTCCGAGCCCCACGCCGGGTTGAGCACCGTGACTCCCGCAAAAACGGCGGCGGGGAGCAAGTAGGCCGACGTCGTCCACACGCCTTCCGTCCCGGGGGGTATCCACGCAGCAGCCGCAGGAGGATAGGTCGGATCGCCGGTATCATCGTCCCATGTCTGGCTGGTCCATTGTGCCGCGGGATTCAGGATGTGCGAGCCGGGAATCAGGTACCAGGGGTCGTCGGCGAGACCGTTGCCATTGGCGTCGAGCGATATCTCGATGACCGCGCATTCAGCCCAGCGCTCCTCCGAATCGCCGCCGAACCAAAAGGCATTGCCGAAGACGATCGCGTCGAGCCCGAACGGGTTGAGCGGGTGGTCCTCGACCATGTGGTCGAAGGCGAGCGTGATCGAACCACCGAACCCGCCCAGCGTGACCACCGACGTGTTGTCGGCGTCGACGAGCCCTGCCCCGTGCGGCGGGCCGAGCGCCCGTGCCGGATCGTTGAACTGCGCGTGGTTCACGAACTGCCCCGGCGCCGGGGAATAGTCCACCACGCGTGCTGCAAAGGGCGATTCGCCGGCCGGCGCCAAGGTAGCGGCACCGGCCAACGGGGCCAGCACAGCGCACCAGACGAATGGCCTGTCCCAGCGACGGGATGGGGGGCACCCGCGCGGGCCAAAGCCCGCGGCGCGCTTCGTTTCCGGGAGGGGTCGTAAAGTCGCTACGTTCATCGCGCGGCGCTCCGACGGCTCACAACTCTTCCCGCACGCCGCCGAGAGGTCCGTGCCAGCGCTATGGCACCCAGCGAAAGCAGCAGCCACGACCCCGGTTCGGGCACGGCATACACGTGCACGAGACCCCCATCGTACAGGTACAGTTCCTCGCGAATGGGGTTGAACGCGACTGAGTAGAAGTTGAAGTCGTTATGCGCGTCGGGATCCAGCCGCCGCACCTGCGACAGGTCCAGCACATCCGCCGCGCCCGTGCCCACGATCGCCGCCTGGACCGCCGATACCGAAACCAGTGCCGCAAAGTTTACGTCCGCGCCGCCGAATTCGCCGCCGCCGACGAACAGGTTGCCCTCGGCGTCGAACCCCAGGGAACCGGCAGAGAGAATATCCACGACCAGCCGGCCGTCCGCCTCGAAATCGATCGGCGTGCCCCCGGCCAGCGCCGAATGCCACGCGGCGTGCGGGAAGTGCATCACCGCCCCCGTGCCGCTCGGCCCTGTCGTGGCGAATCCATTGCCCGTGTACAGGTTTCCGGCCCCATCCAACGCTACCCCTCCGGAAGCACCGCCGACGTTCTGCACCAGCAGGGGATTGACCGGGTTGGCGGCATCCGCGCTGGCCGTGTCCAGCAAGCTGACGTAGCCCGGCTGCCCAAAGGTACCTGCGGAAAGTGCCAAATGTCTGTCATCTACCCACGCGGCGTCGAAATGGGCTGCCGACAACCAGCGCCCGGTCAGCCCGCCCAGCTCGAACACGCCGATCTGGTAATTGGCGAAGGACGCTCCGCCCCCGTTGCCCACGGCCAGATGGGTGCCACTTTGTGACACGCGCACAAAGGCCGGCCCGAACGACGAAAAATCCGCCCCTGCCAGTACGCCCGCAACGGTGAAGGTTCGCGCCCCCGCCGCCGATTCCGTCAGGAGCTGGTCGCCCGCCATGCTGATCAATCGCCCGTCAGGAAGGACATCAAGGGTTGCTGCGCCGGCGGGCAGCGAGAAGGATTCGACCAGGGTATATTGCTCAAAGGCGGCGCCGCGCGCGGTGCCAACGTGCAGCAGGATGACCACAACGCCCGGCAACCACTTCCACCAGAGCGGTCCCCCTTCTTCCCCACGCACCCCCCGGACATCAATGATCCTGCGATTCGGCGTTTCCACTCCCACGACTCCTCCTTCTCCAATCGGTGCCGACTCCTCGCGGGTCACCGACCAGTAAAAAAGAAAACCCGGCGCATCGCCGAAAGCGAAGCGCCGGGATCGGAGTCGTCATGGAAGAAAGCGAGCGCACCCGCCGCCAAATAACCGGCAGGCCGCTAGACGCCCAACCGATGAGCGAACGCGACCGCGGCGCCCCGACCTCGGAGGCGCCACCATCCTCACTGCGATCACCGGCAGGTCTTCTGGCTTACGGAGCGTCCCACGAAGCACACCGTCTCATTGCTTTCTCCCGTGACCAAGCGGACGAGAGCAAAG